>NZ_JBHUDD010000156.1:0-72749 GCF_042677865.1 Lacimonas salitolerans
GCGGATCAAGGTCACCTCCCATTTGGCAACCTTGAATCACTTCGAAGCCGATATGGGAATCCTTAAACGTCAACAGACCCTAGAAAGAAAGACGGAAATCGGGTGCCGCGCATCCATGGAATTTGTGAGAGATACAATATGTTCGCGTCTGTTCTGCGCAACGAGACATCCACCAGAACCGGCATCGCCCGGCAGTTCGAGCTGACACGGGGCGAAGCACGTATCGTCACCGCGCGCGGCGAGGTGCCACTGAGCCAGGTACAGCCCGGCGATATGCTCCTGACCCGCGACAACGGTTTGCAGCCTGTCCGCCGGGCCGTGACGTCCAACGCCAAGCGGCGCATGGAGGCTGTGAAGATTGCAAAAGGCGCTATGGGCAACGGCATGCCGCACAGCGATATCGTGCTGAGTGCGCATCACCGCGTCTTGGTGACAGGCGAGCTTGCAGCACTGCTGTTCGACTTGCCCGAGGCGCTGATCGAGGCGCGACATCTGCTTGGGCTGACAGGTGTTTCGGCCGATCAGACCGCGACCATGACACATCTTGAGTGTGACCATGACGAGATCGTTCTGGTCAACGGATGCTGGACCGAAGTTTTCTGTGCCGGGTCGGCGGACGCCGCGGCGCAGCATGGTGTTCGGCTTGCAGAACTGAAGGCAGCAGTCGCTCAGGACGCCCCTGTCGGCGGCTAGGGTTGTCCCGATTGCATGAGGTGAAGCGCGCGTTTCCTTGCGGAACGCGTGTTTTTTTGGTCTTGCAGATGCAGGCATGCCGCAGCGCGACGCAGGAACGCCATCTTCTTTCCATACAATAGCCTGCTCTGCGCTGTGTCGCGCCGCAATTTGAACATTGGAATTTGTTCAAATGCTGAGGGTCTATCAAGGTATCGAGAAGACCTGGCACAGGCAGGTTGCGGCCACTTTGGGATCAGCAAGAGCTGCGTCCCAAGCGGGCCGCGGAACCGCGAGAGAGCGAGAAGCAGGCGCGCGCATATGACAGGCGAATTGAGGGTCACAAGATTGGCATCGGCACCGCAGAGCAGGGACTGGTTTCTTCCACTGCACCTGCGCATGGCGATCCCCGACATGGCCGCGCTGCCCGGGTCCATTGGTGTGACGGGTTAAGCATGACGATACCCTTTTTTCACTTCTACCTGGGCAATCCCGGGGGCTTTCCGGACCCGGTCGAGGGCAACGGGATCGCTGAAAACCGTGACGTGTTCGACACCACGACATGGACCAGCGCCGCCAATCCAATGGCATTGGACGTGCCGAGCGTGTCTTGGCATCCGTCAATCCCTGACGCGGACAACATTCTGACGAACGAAAACTTGCGCCCGGATGATGACGCGGTGCAAACCCATGTCAGCACACAAGGCTACAGCGCGTCGTTTGATACTTGCACGAACGGAACGACCTCTGCGCTTGGGGCTGCGGTGGTCATTCAGAATTCATCGCGCAGTCTGAACCAATTGCCCCCTTACCGGTCCGGTGGGGCCTATGTCGAAGCACTGGAAGCCAAGCCGATCCAGCCGGTTACGCCGGGAACCACAACGGGCACCGGTTCGGATATCGGCACGGACGGATGGAACGATCTGATCGACACCGACCACTCGGACACCGGCCACTCAGGCACCGGCCATGGCGACCGGATGGGCGGCAACGCCGCCGCTTTTGCCTCCGGTGACGGCCCGGTCGACGGCGGGGATGATTTCGACACAGTTGATCTGACGGGGTCCGCGCAGCCCGGTGGGTCATTGACGGTGAATTACAGCGATCTGAACCCCGAGACCGGGCAGGTTCTCTATCGCAATGCCAGCACCACTGCCGTCGAGACACTGGAAACTGGCAGTATCGAAAGCGTGGCGGCCTGTTTTTGTGCCGGTACCCTGATCAAGACCTTACGCGGCGAAATACGCGCAGAGGATTTCCAGCCCGGCGACATGGTGCTGACCCGGGATGCCGGCTATCAGCCGGTACGATGGGTAGGCAGGCAATACCTGTCTGCGGCGCAGCTTTGTGCGCGGCCAATCTTGCGCCCGGTGACGATCCGGGCTGGCGCGCTGGGTCGAAACCAGCCCGAGCGCGATCTGACCGTATCGCCCCGGCACAGGATGCTGCTGTGCAATCCGCAGACGCAACTCTGGTTCGGCGAGGAAGAGGTGCTGGTCGCCGCGATGCACCTGCCCTGTCTGCAAGGGGTGTCCCCACGGATGCCGCAGGCCGGAGTGACCTATGTGCATCTGTTGTTCGACGATCACCAGATCATCTGTAGTGACGGCGCCTGGAGCGAGAGCTTTCAGCCCGGGGAGCAGGCGCTGACCAGCATGGACTCAGCGCAGCGTGACGAGATACTTGCGATTTTCCCCGAGTTGCGCGGCACCGCCCCGGATCGCGCATACCCCCCGGCGCGTGCAACCCTCATGGAGCATGAGGCGCGGGTGCTGGAACTGTAGCCGTCACTGTCGCGCGCGCCAGGCCGCCCAGGCCTCGGGTGTGTCCAGATCGGTCGTGGCATGGGCGTCGGGCAACGGGATCAGGTGCAGCGCGTCGCGATTTGCGGAAATTACGTGCCGCGCGCCCTCATCGCCGGTCAGGCCGCGCAATTCTGCAAAAAGACTGGCGGGAAAGACCACCGGATGCCCGGGCGTGCCGGCTGCGGAGGTGGCACGCAGGATACCTCCGGCGTAGGTGTCTGCCATATGGCACAGGTCGGCTGCGGTCAGCTCGGGCATGTCGGCGGGCAGGATCATCGTGGCGTCGATGCTGTCAGGCAGGGCCGAGATACCTGCGCGGATCGATGCGCCCATGCCCTGTGCCGCGTCGGGCACCGGCACGGGCGTGACGCCCGGCGGCAGGGTCTGGGCGCGGGGATGGTCCAGACCGGGCAGGGTGATCCAGACCGGAAGGCCGGTGGCCAGCGCGCGCCCGGCCAACACGGTCAGCAGCGGCTTGCCGTCCACGGTCTGTCGCAGCTTGTCGCCCCCGCGCATCCGCGAGGATTGACCGGCGGCAAGGATGAGGATCGCCAGTGTCATGCGCCCTTTCGGATGGCTGTGCCGGTGGCACGGTCGGATGCCTCCGGCGGGAGTTTACGGGCAAGATGAAGGGACAGGGCGCGCGCGCCGTCAACCCCGCATCCGGGCGCCATCGGTGTCGAACAGCGGCTGCAGCAGGCGGCGGGCGGCGTGGCGCTGGCCCAGGATCTCGATCTCGACCTCCAGATCGTCGGTGATCCGGTCCACGGGGACAAAGCCATAGGCGATGGACGTGCCGGTGTGGTGCGAATACCCGCCCGAGGTGCAGAACCCCACGACGGCATCGTCCAGCCAGATCGGCTCGTAGGCCACCACGTCGGCATCCGTCGCATCGACGGTGAAGTGCAGCAGGCGGCGGGCCGGGCCGGCGTCACGTTCAGCCTGCGCCGCATCACGCCCGATGAAATCGGCAGGCTTGGTCCACTGGATGAAGCGGTCCATCCCGGTCTCGGCGGCGGTGTAGTCGGGGCTGAACTCTCGCGCCCAACTGCCGAACAGCTTGTCCAGTCGCAGCGACATCATCGCGCGCATCCCGAAGGGGCGCATGCCGTGGGGCTGGCCTGCCTGCCACAGCGTCTGCCACAGCGCACGTTGCGCCATCGGATCGCAGTAGAGTTCGAACCCCAGATCGCCGGTATAGCTGACGCGCTGCACCAGGCAATCAACCATGCCGACGGTGATCTGGCGCACGTCCATGAACCGCATCTGCGAAATATCGGCCCGCGTGCAGTCGGCCAGCACGTCGCGCGCCCGTGGCCCCGCGATCTGGAACCCGGTCAGCCGATCGCTGACGTTCTCGACCGTCACGCCTGGGCCCTCGTGCTGTTCGAACCAGCGCATGTGGAACGCCTGGGCGCCATAGCTGGCGGTCAGTTGAAAGGTGTCATCGTTCAGGCAGGACACGGTGAAATCGCCCATCAGCCGCCCCTTGGGCGACAGCATCGGCGTCAGGCTCAGCCGTCCGGGTTTGGGGATGCGGCCCGCCATGATCCGGTCCAGCCAGTCGCGCGCGCCGGGGCCGGTGACAAGGTATTTGCCGAAATTCTGCGTCTCGTTGATGCCCACGGCGTTGCGCACCGCGGCCACCTCGCGCGCGGTCGCGTCAAAGGCGTTCGAGCGGCGAAACGACGGGGTTTCGAAACGTGGCTCATCGTCTTGGGCAAAGTAGTTCACGACCTCAAGCCCGTATTGCGCGCCCCAGACCGCGCCCATGCCGTCAAAGATGTCATACATGGGCGTCTGGCGGAACGGGCGGGCGGCGGGCAGCTCCTCGTTCGGGTAGGCGACGCTGAACCGTTTCTGGTAATTCTCGATCACCTTGGGGCGGGTGTAGCCCGGGGTGATCCAGTCGCCAAAGCGGGCGCAATCCATGGCAAAGGTGTCGCGCTCGGTCTCGCCCTCGACCATCCATTGCGCCAGCATCAGGCCGACGCCGCCGCCCTGGCTGAATCCGGCCATCACCGCGCAGGCGGACCAGTAGTTGCGCATCCCCGGCACCGGACCGACCAAGGGGTTGCCGTCGGGGGCAAAGGTAAAGGGGCCGTGGATCACCGATTTGACGCCCGCGCTTTCCAGCGCCGGAAAGCGCCGGTAGGCGAAGGCGATGCTGTCCTCGATCTTGTCGAAATCGTCGGGCAGCAGATCCTGACCGAAACTCCACGGCGTGCCGTCGACGGCCCAGGGGCGGCAGGGCTGTTCGTAGAACCCGATGCACAACCCGCGCCCTTCCTGCCGCAGATAGCTTTCGCCGGCCGGGTCCATCACATGCGGATGCTCGCGGCCATCCGCGGCCATTTCAAGGATCAGCGGCACGTCGCCGGTCACGATATACTGATGCTCCATCGGGTGCAGCGGGAAATAGACGCCTGCCATCGCGCCCACCTCGCGCGCCCACAATCCGGCGGCGTTGACCACATGCTCGGCGTGGATCGTGCCCTTGTCGGTGACCACGTCCCATGTGCCATCGGCGCGCTGGGTCGTTTCGCGCACCATGCAATGCGTCTCGATCGTGGCCCCGCCCATTTTCGCGGCGCGGGCATAGGCGTGGGTGGTGCCCGAGGGGTCAAGATGCCCGTCCAGCGGATCATACAGCCCCCCGATGATGCCTTCGAGGTTGGTCACCGGGGCAATTCTGGCGATCTCGTCCGGACCGACGATCTCGGTATCCAGACCCATGTAGCGATGCTTGGCGCGTTCCGCGATCAGCATGTCCATACGCTCGGCATTGTCGGCCAGGGTCACGCCGCCGACATGGTGCAGCCCGCAGGACATGCCGGTGATCGCCTCCAACTCCTTGTAAAGACGGATCGTATAGCCCTGAAGGGCGGCCATGTTGGTGTCACCGTTCAGGGTGTGAAACCCGCCGGCCGCGTGCCATGTGCTGCCGCTGGTGAGGTCAGACCGCTCGATCAGCATCACGTCGGACCAGCCCAGTTTCGTCAGGTGATACAGCACGCTGCATCCGACGACGCCCCCGCCGATCACGGCCACACGGGTTGTGGTTTTCATTGCCTATCTCCGCCTTGCGCTTTTGCGCAGGCTTTCGCGGATCGGGGTCGCGGGCAAGCCCAAAGGCGACAGATCGCGTCGCCCCTGTGACAGGCGCACTTGTATCGCTGCGACGGATGATGTCGGGATCGGGCAATCTTGTGCGCCCGACTCGGGGAAGTATGAACCGCGATACAGCGCAAGGAAGACCCGTATGAAAACCCATGCTCAGGCCGTCGTCATCGGGGGCGGCGTCATCGGATGCTCGATCCTGTATCACCTGACCAAGCTGGGCTGGACGGATGTGGTGCTGCTGGAACGGGATGAGCTGACATCGGGCAGCACCTGGCACGCGGCGGCCAATATCCACGGGCTGCATGACAGCGCTAATATCAGCCGGCTGCAGCATTACACCATGACCCTGTACAAGGAACTGGAGGCCGAGACCGGGCAGGGCTGCGGCGTGTTCCAGCCCGGCAGCCTGTATCTGGCGCAGACCGAAAATCGCGAGCATCAGTTGCGCCTGCAAGAGGCCAAGGCGCGGCTGTATGGCATGAACTTTCACGAGGTGACGCGCATTGAGGCCGAGCGGCTGCACCCGCTGGTGAATTTCGACGGCATCCGCTGCATCATGTACGAACCCGATGGCGGCAACGTCGACCCTTCGGGCGTGACCAATGCCTATGCCATGGGCGCGCGGCAGCGCGGGGGCGAGATACACCGCTTTACCCCAGTCACCGCGACGCGCCCGCAGCCTGACGGATCGTGGATCGTCGAGACACCCAAGGGCAACATCCACACGCAATGGGTGATCAACGCGGCGGGCCTGTGGGGGCGCGAGGTGGCGGCGCTGGCGGGCATCACCGTGCCGCTGCAACCGACCGAGCATCAGTATTTCGTCACCGAAACCCTGCCCGAGATTGCGGGCATGGATCGGCGTCTGCCCTCGGTCGCCGACCGCGATGGCGAGTATTACCTGCGGCAAGAGGGAAAGGGCCTGCTGATCGGTGCCTATGAGCGCGACATGCGGTTCTGGGCCGAAGGCGGCACGCCGCTGGATTTCGCGCATGACCTGTTTCCCGACGATCTGGACCGGATCATGGAGAACGTGATGCGCGCGATGGACAGGGTGCCTGCGGCGGCGCAGGCCGGGGTCAAGCGGGTGATCAACGGGCCGATGATCTGGTCGCCCGACAGCAACGTGATCCTTGGGCCGGTGCCGGAACTGCGCGGATATTTCATGTGCGGCGGGATCATTCCGGGCTTCAGCCAGTCGGCGGGCATGGGGCTGATGGTGGCGCAGTGGATCACCAGGGGCGAGATGGAATACGACATGTTCGGCTGGGACATCGCGCGGTTCGGCCTGTGGGCCAACGACCGTGATTTCGTCAAGGCCCGCGTGCGCGATGTCTATGCCAACCGATTTGCCATCCATTTCCCGAACGAGGAGCGCGCAGCAGGCCGCCCCCTGCGCACCCGCCCCGCATACCGGATGCAGCGCGACATGGGCGCGGTGATGGGCCTGAACTATGGCTGGGAGCATCCTCTGTGGTTTGCCGACACGCCCGATCACGTCGATACCAACGGCTTCACCCGCCAGAATTGGTGGGACGGCGTGGGGCGCGAGGTACGTATGCTGCGCGACCGGGCGGGCATCATCGACATCTCGAATTTTGCCCGCTACCGCGTCACCGGCAAGGGGGCCGAGGCGTGGCTGAACGCGGTCTTTGCCAACCACATGCCGGTTGCTGTAGGGCGGTCCTGCCTGACGCCGCTGATCGGCAGGCGTGGCGGGATCGCGGGGGATGCCACGGTGACGCGATTGGGCGACGAGGCGTTTTTCGTCGTGTCCTCGGGGATGGCCGAACGCTATCACAGCCGGTTCTTTGCCGAAGTGCCGCTGCCCGAGGGCACGACCTTTGAAAGCGTGACCGAGGCGATGTGCGGGTTCAACGTGGCCGGGCCGCTGTCGCGCGATCTGATCGGGCGGCTGACCAATGCCTCGCTGGCCACGGCCGAGTTTCCCTTCATGGCCTCGCGACGGATCACCGTGGCCGGGGTCGATTGCGTGGCGATCCGTGTCAGCTTTACCGGCGATCTGGGGTGGGAACTGCATTGCGCGGCGGGCGATCAGGTGGCGCTGTATTCCGCGCTGCTGGAGGCCGGCCGCGATCTGGGGGCGGGGCCGGTGGGCAGCCGCGCCCTGGGCAGTCTGCGTATCGAAAAGGGCTATGGCAGTTGGTCACGCGAATACAGCCCCGAATACTGGCCGCAAGAGGTGGGGCTGGAGCGGCTGGTCAAGCTGGACAAGCCGTTCCTGAACCGCGATGCGGCGGCGCAGGTGATGGCCCAGCCTGCGCGCGAGCGTCTTGTGATGCTGGAGATCGACAACGCGGCCTGTGACGCCAGCAACGCCGATGCCACCGGGGGCGAGCCGATCTTTCAGGGCGGGCAGGGGATCGGGCGGGTCAGTTCGGGGGCGTATGGCTACTCGGTCGGCAAATCCCTGGCGCTGGGGTTTGTCAAAGGTGTCGCACCGGGCGACCGGGTCGAGGTGATGATCCTGGGCCGCCCGCACGGGGCCACGACCCTGCCCGAGCCGCCGTTTGATCCGGCGGGCACACGGCTGCGCGCCTGACAGGTTGGCGCGCTATTCCTCGCGCCCTGCGGCCTTGAGCCGGGCATGAAGCGGCCCGGCCTCGGCCGCGCCGGATTCGAGCGCGAAAACATAGGCATGTGTCAGGTAGAACCATGCCGCATCTGGATCGGGGCTGGTATCGGCCGCCTCGGTGTACCAAGCGATCAACGCAGTCCGGTCGCCCGTGGCATGGGCCGTCAGAAGGCGGTGATCCAGATCGGTCATTCGGCGGCTTGTTTCTGGCCACGATGGGTTTCGACCCGCGCCGCCACCCAGTCGTGAAAACAATGCGTCGGCCCGTCCATCGCCGGGCTGAACCGGCCACCGTCGAACATCGGCGCGTGGCGACCGCGCTGCATGCCTTCGACGACAAAGATGTCCTCTTCGAACACGGTCTTCCAAAGCTCGGCGTTGCGCGCGCGCAACTGTGCGTCCGTGTCGGGGCAGGGATAGTAGATGTGAACGTGCTCGACCGTGCGTTCCGGCCCCTGTGGCAGCAGAACGATGGCAAAGGCGTGGTCGCGGTGCACTCCGAGCAGGACATTCGGATAGATCGCAATGTATTCGGCCGCCGTGTCCCAGGTGTCAGGCAGATCCTCGAAATCGGGAAAGGGACGGCCCTGTTCATCGCGCAACTGGCGATAGACCCGCGTGCCCTGACCGGAAAATGCGCCGGGGCGTTCGATGTTGTAGTGATCCTCCAGCCGGGAATAGCTGTTCAGCCCGGGATGCACCCAAGGCAGATGATAGCTTTCGCAGTAGTTCTCGACCGCCAGTTTCCAGTTGCTGGCGACGGTCAGTTGAAACCGACTTTCATCCCCGCCATGAAACAGCGGCCTGTCGAAATCGCGCCAGCGGTCCAGCCCCTCCGCCATCGCGGTTTCAAAGGGTGGCGCGGTGCCGCTGACGTTGATCCAGACCACGTCGAACCAGATGTGGCTGCGGATCTCGACCAGACCCAGATCGGCGCGGTTCACGTCCGCATGGGTGTTCTGCCCCGGCCCGCCCACATGCGGCGTGCTGACCAGCCGGCCGTCCTTGGCGTAGCACCAGGAATGATAGGGGCAGCGGATCGCGCCTTCGACCTTGCGGGGGGCGTCGATCAGGATCATGCCGCGATGGCGGCAGGTGTTCTGGAACACCCGCACCGCGCCATCCGCATCGCGGATCAGCAGCAGCGGCATGCCCAGAAACGTGATCGGGACCGCATCGCCCGGTTCGGGCACGTCGGCCGCCACGGCCAGCCCTGCCCATTGCGAAAACAGCAGCGCGTGCTTTTCCTCGTCGAAAACCGCACTGTCGATGTAATGGGCGTTCGGCAGGCCATTGGCCTGTGCCACGGGGCGGCGAACGGTATCAAGCCGGGTCAGTGTCATCTGCGCCTCCTGCCATGGGTTGAAAGGCAGGATAGGGCCGATCCGGCGCTTTCGGTCGCCCGGCTACGACCGCTGCATGTCGCAAACCGGCAGGCGCGGGTCAGATCAGGGGCTGGTCGATCTGCAGCAGGCGCAGATGGTGGGTCAGCAGGTCATCCGCCTCGCAGTACCCGGCACAGCGTGCGGCGCGCAGGATCGCCGCCGTGTCGTTGCCCAGATGCTCGTACACCATCCGGGTCATCCGCCGCCCGGCGGGCTGGCTGCGCACGGTGCGGGTGACATAGCCCTCCCAGAAATTGTTCTCGTAAGAGGCGACAGGGGCCAGGAAGTTGTAACTGCCAGTCTTGGCGCCGCGCCGCGCGATCAGGATCGATACGCCCTCGTCCTGACGCAGGACCACGCCGCGAAATTCGCGTTGCGCCCGGCTGAGAGGCAGGCCCTGGTGGCGCATCGCCTCGCGCGGTTCCAGCCCGCTCAGGACCGCGTGCCCGTCGATCCGTCGGATCAGTACGATGCCTTGCAGGAACTTTCGGTCGTCCAGAAACCCGCGCCTGGAAAACCGGTAGAATCCGCTTGGAAACATCTGTTCTGGCACATGTGTTGCATCGGGTCCCAACCAGTCGTTCAGGTATGGATGCGAAAGAACACTTTGTTCAGTCGACACCAGATCGCAAAGCGGCGTCAGCAGGATACGGGCATCGACACCGAAAAACCGGCATATACGGTCCAGTATGTCGGGCCGTGGAAAGCTTTCGCCGGCGAGGTAGCGGTTGAACTGCGTTCGGTTGATCCCAAGCTCGGCGCACAACGATGATATCGAGGCGTATTCACGCGACAAAATGCGCAGGTTGCTACCGAAAACGGCGCGCAGTTCCGCGGGTGACAATGGCTGTTCGCTGACAGTCATCGTGGGTTCCGTTTGATTTGAGTATCCCCGCGTGCATCACATTAGAAAGGTTAGCTTCATGGAAGGGAAAGTCAAAGTATGACGCGCATGAGACTCGGAATTGACGCTACATAGCGTCAATTCCGAGGGGCTATTGACACAAAACCATTCAGGGCTTCGCATAATTTGCCATGTCGTATCGCGCTGAAGTTGTGCAAAGTAGAACCATTGGGGAAAACTACAGGGTAATCAGATGTATGGGGTCGTACTTTGGTGTTCGGGCGACAGCCGCAAGGCTGTAATCTGGTGTGAGGATCATGGTGATCTGGCGTATTCGCAGGATATAGACACCGACATGGTGCTTGAGGCAGGGGATCTTGTGCGGTTTCGTACCGAGCAGACGCGGCGCATGCGACTGGCGCGTGATGTCATTCTTGTCGATCACGAAAGGTATGCCAATCTGCCCGAGAGGCTGAAAGCCGCCGGTGCACAGGGCAGGGGAGACGGGGCCGAGGTGGTCGCGTTCGATCCAACCGCAAGACACAAGCGGGCTGCCGGACATCTAACGCCTGTTGCCGCCGTCGTCTGAAGCCCCGCGCGCATCCTTTGCACCTTAAGTGGGTTGTCAGCCGACAGGCTGAGAACCGCTGCGCGCAACCGGTCTGATACCTGTCTAAACCCCGCGCGACAGGGCCGCGACGCCCGTGCGGGCCACTTCGACCAGACCAAGCGGGCGCATCAGGTCGGCAAAGGCGTCGATCTTTTCGGGCGTGCCCGTGATCTCGAACACGAAGCTTTCCAGCGTGCTGTCGACCACATTGGCGCGAAAGATATCCGCCAGGCGCAAGGCCTCGACCCGCTTGTCGCCTTCGCCCGCGACTTTCAGCAGCGCCAGTTCGCGTTCCACGCTGGGGCCTTCGACGGTCAGGTCATGCACGTCATGCACCGGCACGATGCGGCCAAGCTGGGCCTTGATCTGCTCGATCACCTGTGGCGTGCCGGTTGTCACCACAGTGATCCGGCTCAGCCCGCTGGCATGATCCACCTCGGCCACGGTCAGGCTTTCGATGTTGTACCCGCGCGCAGAGAACAGCCCGATCACGCGGGCCAGCACACCCGCCTCGTTGTCGACGATCACGGCCAGGGTGTGTTTCTCCTGCACATCCGAGAATGTGGGGCGCAGGTTGTAGGCGGAGTGGCTGGTGGAGCCCTTCTTGATATGTAGCGGCGACATGGCAATCGTCCTTTGGGGTTGTGTCACGTGTCGGGCGGGCAGGGGCGGAAGCGGTGGGTTTCACCCACCCTACAGCTGTCGGTAGGGTGGGTGCCAACCCACCCCTAGACCAGCACCGAGCCCTTGGCGTCGATCACGCCCTGGGTTTCGGCCTCGCCCAGCAGCATTTCGTTATGCGCCTTGCCCGACGGGATCATCGGAAAGCAGTTTTCGTGCTTTTCCACCAGGCAGTCAAAGATCACCGGCCCGTCGTAATTGATCATCTCCATGATCGCATCGTCCAGATCGGCAGGGTCGTCACAGCGGATGCCCTTGGCGCCAAAGGCCTCGGCCAGCTTGACGAAATCGGGCAGCGCCTCGGACCACGAATGGCTGTAGCGTTCGCCGTGCAGCAATTCCTGCCACTGGCGCACCATGCCCAGCCGTTCGTTGTTCAGGATGAACTGATTGACCGGCAGGCGGAACTGGATCGCGGTGCCCATTTCCT
The DNA here is from genome assembly GCF_042677865.1 of Lacimonas salitolerans. Taxonomy (NCBI): domain Bacteria; kingdom Pseudomonadati; phylum Pseudomonadota; class Alphaproteobacteria; order Rhodobacterales; family Paracoccaceae; genus Lacimonas; species Lacimonas salitolerans. The sequence goes on from NZ_JBHUDD010000156.1 coordinate 12,147, forward strand.
GCATGTTCATCAGCCAGCTTGCCTCGCCCGCGACGTTGATCACCAGCGCCTCGGGGAATGCCTGCTGCACGCCGATGGACGCCGGAAAGCCATAGCCCATGGTGCCCAGCCCGCCGCTGGTCATCCAGCGGTTGGGGTCTTCAAACCCAAGATACTGTGCCGCCCACATCTGGTGCTGCCCGACCTCGGTGCAGATATAGCGGTCGTATGTCTTGGTCAGTTCTTCCAGCCGGTGCAGGGCGTATTGCGGCTTGATGATCTTGCCTTCCTGCTTGAATTTCAGGCAATCCACCTTGCGCCATTCGTTGATCCGGCCCCACCATTTTTCCAGCGCCTCGCGGTTGGTCTTGCGCCCGCGTGCCTTCCAGATCTTCAGCAGATCCTCAAGCACATGCGCGATGTCGCCGACGATGGGAATGTCCACCCGGATCACCTTGTTGATCGAGGAGGGGTCGATATCGATATGCGCCTTGGCCGATTTGGGGCTGAAAGCGTCGATCCGCCCGGTGATGCGGTCGTCAAAGCGCGCGCCGATGTTGATCATCAGGTCGCAGCCGTGCATCGCCATGTTGGCCTCGTACAGGCCATGCATGCCCAACATCCCCAGCCATTTGTCGCCCGACGCCGGATAGGCCCCAAGACCCATCAGGGTCGAGGTGACAGGAAAGCCCGTCGCCTCGACCAGTTCGCGCAAAAGCTGACTGGCGGCTGGGCCTGAGTTGATGACACCGCCGCCTGTGTAGAACACTGGCCGTTTCGCGGTCTCCAACGCTTCGACCAGTTCGGTGATGCTTTCCAGGTCGCCCTTGACTCGCGGGGCGTAGTGGCTGGTGTTTACCTGCTTGGGCGCGACGTAATCCGAGGTGGCAAACTGCACGTCCTTGGGAATGTCCACCAGCACCGGGCCGGGGCGGCCGGCGGTGGCGACGTGGAACGCCTCGTGCAGCGTCGAAGCCAGGGTGGCGGGGTCCTTCACAAGCCAGTTGTGCTTGGTGCATGACCGGGTGATGCCGACGGTATCGGCCTCTTGAAACGCATCCGAGCCGATCATGAAGGTCGGCACCTGTCCGGTCAGAACCACGATCGGGATCGAATCCATCAGAGCATCGGTCAGGCCGGTTACCGCGTTCGTGGCGCCGGGGCCGGAGGTGACGAGGCAGACGCCGGGTTTGCCGGTGGCGCGGGCGTAGCCTTCGGCGGCGTGCACGGCACCCTGTTCATGGCGCACGAGGATGTGCTTGATCCCGTTTTGCTGAAAAATCTCGTCGTAAATCGGTAGCACGGCCCCGCCGGGATAGCCGAATACCGTGTCCACGCCCTGATCCAAAAGGGCCTGAACCACCATTTTCGCTCCGGTCATCTGACGTGTCATGTGCTTGCTCCGTCTACCAACGTATTGTTTTTTCGCAAAAAAAACCCCCGATGGTCAATCGGGGGCGCATGGGTCTGATATGGTGTCCGTTACCGGCCCATGCGCCAACTATCCAAGATAATTACGACGATTTTCATCGGGGTGGTCTCCTTTGCGTGGCATGGGTTTATGCCCGTGCGCAGGGGGCGTCAACCACTCTTGGAGGCGATTTTGTGAATTTTATGTCGCAGGGTGGGGTCGCAGGGTTCTTTTGTTGCGCAGTTTGGGCGCAGAGACCGATCCGCCGCACCTTAAGGAGTGCATTTGTTGACAGGCACCGCCCATGCACCAACCATGCACAAGCCATATGCATCACGCAGGCAAGAGGAGGACACGACATTGACCCGGACACAGACAACCATGGTGCCGCACCTGGGCGGATCGCAGATCGGCTACCGCATGCCGCGCCCCTATGATCCGACCAAGCCGGTGCTGGTGATGGTCAATTCGTTCAGCACCTCGGCGGAGCTGTTCACGCCGCAGTTCGATGATGACGCGCTGGCCGGTGCGGCCAACCTTCTTGCGATCGAGCTGTTCGGGCATGGCGACACCCGCAGCCCCGGCGAGACTTTCACCTATTGGGACACCGCGATTGCGAATTTTCAGGTGATGGATGCGCTGGGGATCGACAAGGCCTTTGTCATGGGCACCTCGCAGGGGGGCTGGGTTGCGGCGCGCATGGCGATGCTGCAGCCCGACCGGATACAGGGCATCGTGCCCCTGGGCACGTCGATGGATGCAGAAACGATCCGCAGCCAGACCCTTGGATGCTGGAACGGCGACGAGGTATGCTCGCCCGTGATCGCGCAACTGACCGCGCCGGTGGGTGACGACTGGACCGTTGCGGGCGAGTTCACCGACTTCATCCTGTCTGCGGGCATCGGTGGCCCGGCCTCGGACGCGCAGCGCGAGCATTGGCACGAGCTGCATCGCAAGAATTACGCAGGTGACGCGGGGCGGCGGCGGTTGCTGATGGCGGCGATCAACCTGCGTGACCGGGACGGGCTGCACGGGCGGCTGGGCTATGTGACCTGCCCGGTGCTGTGGATGCACGGCACGTCGGATCAGGTGTATTCTGTCGCCAACGCGCAGGACGAGATCGGGCTGTTCACCGCCGCGCCCGACGCGCGGGTCGAGGTGGTCGAGGGCGGGCAGCATTTCCTGTCCGCCTCGCACCCGGGGCAGGTGAACGAGGCCACGATCGCGTTCATCGACCAGTGGTCATAGTATTGCGCGTCAGGGCAAGCGGATTGCCCTGACGGATCACTTCTTGCGGCGGGGCGCGGCGTTGCCGCCTTCGGGCGCGCGCTTTGGGCCGGTGCCCTTGGGGCCAGCCCCATAGGGTTTCTTGCCGGGTTTGGCACCCGGTTTGGTACCAGGGCGCTCCATCCGCTTGGACGGGTCCGAGGCACCGGCGCGGGCCGTGCTTTTGGCGGCGGCGGGGGCTGCGGCGGGCTTGGACCCGGCATGGGGCTTGCTGCCGGGTTTGGCCCATGCGGCCTTGTGCGTGGCCGGATTGCGCGGCTTGCGCGGCGGACCATCCGTGCCACGGGGCTTTGCAGGGCCTGTCGATCTGGGCTTGTCCCAGGATTTTGCCGGAGCTTTAGACGGCGCTTTGTACGGGGCCTTGGCAGGCGCGGACGGTGCCGCGTCGGTCGGTGTGGCTGGGGCCGCTGCTCTGGCCGGTTTGGGGCGGGCCGGGCTGCTGTCCGGGGTCCAGTCGCCGCGCGGTTTGTCACGTGGCTTGTCACGGGCGGGGGCCGGTTTGCGCGGGCCGTCGCCTGTCGGGCGGGTTGGGCGCGGACGGTCGGCCGGGGGCGCGGCGGCGCGGCGGGCGGTCACGCCATCCTCCAGCAGCCCATCGGGGCCAAGCTGCGCCAGCAGGCCGGGCACGGCGGCCTCGTCGATTTCCACAAGGCTGACATCGGGCTGCACGCGAATCTTGCCGATCTGCGACTTGTCCAGATTGCCCGCGCGGCACAGCAGCGGCAGCAGCCAGCGCGCCTCGGCGCGCTTGTCCTCGCCCACCGACAACTCGAACCAGACCGAGGGGCCAAAGGACGCGCGCTTGGCCTTGGGGGCACCGGGGCCGGGGCGGGTGTTGACCTCTTCGGGCACCGACAGCCCGGCGCGATAGAGCCGCAGGCAGGCGGTGGCGATCTGTTCGGGCGTGCGGTCTGCCAGCAGACGGGTGGCGAAATCGGCCTCGGCCGCGGTGGCGGGCTTGGTCCAGACCTCGTCGGCCATCAGGCGGGTTTCATCCAGTGCCAGGATTTCGTCGGCGCTGGGGGCGGCGATCCATTCGGCCTCGATCTTGGCCCATTTCAGGATGCGCTCGGCCTTGCGCGCGGCCTTGTCCGGCACGATCAGTGCGGAAATCCCCTTGCGCCCGGCGCGGCCCGTGCGGCCCGAGCGGTGCAGCAGACCTTCGGTGTTGGTGGGCAGATCGGCATGGATCACCAGATCGAGGTTGGGCAGATCGATCCCGCGCGCGGCCACATCTGTGGCCACGCAGACGCGGGCGCGCCCGTCGCGCATGGCCTGAAGGGCGTGGCTGCGCTCGTCCTGGCTCAACTCTCCCGAGATGCTGACCACGGCCAGCCCGCGATTGGCCAGCCGCGCGGTCAGCCGGGCCACCGCGGCGCGGGTGTTGGCGAACACGATGGCCGTGGGCGCATCGTGGAACCGCAGCAGGTTCATGATGGCATGTTCGGCCTCGTGGCTGGCGACCTGCACCGCCTGATAGGTGATGTCGGCGTGCTGCGTCCCGCGCGAGATCGTGGTGACGCGCACGGCGTCGCGCTGAAACTGCTTGGCAAGTTCGGCGATGGCGGGCGGCACGGTGGCCGAGAACAGCAGCGTGCGGCGGGTGTCGGGCGCGGCCCCCAGCATGAATTCCAGATCCTCGCGGAAGCCCAGATCAAGCATCTCGTCCGCCTCGTCCAGAACGATGGCGCGGATGTCGCCCAGATCCAGCGCGCCGCGCGTGATGTGATCGCGCAGGCGACCGGGCGTGCCGACGACGATATGCGCGCCGCGTTCCAGCGCGCGGCGTTCCTCGCGGGCGTCCATGCCGCCGATGCAGGACACCACCCGCGCGCCGGTCTTGGCGTAAAGCCAGACAAGTTCGCGCTGGACCTGCAGGGCCAGTTCGCGGGTGGGCGCGATGATCAGCGCCAGAGGTGCTGCGGGCGGGCCCATGCGGGCCTCGTCGCCCATCAGGGTGTGGCCGATGGCAAGGCCAAATCCGACGGTCTTGCCCGACCCGGTCTGGGCCGAGACCAGCAGATCGGCATCGGCCAGCTCGGGCGCGGTGACGGCCTGCTGCACATCGGTCAGCGTGTCGTACCCGCGTTCTGCAAGGGCGTCGGTAAGGGTCGAGATCATGGGGATATATCCGTAAGGCGATGCGCCGCGCGGGGCGCGAAAGAGTGCACCGCTATGGCACGGCGCAAGGGATGTCTAGGCATATCCGCAGTGCTGCACGCAAATGGCGGATTTGTCCAGTGCTAGAGGCCCACGCCGGTGCCCTGCAACACCCCGTGCTCCATCGCGTAGCGGGTCAGACCGGCGGTCGAGGAGATGCCCAGCTTGCGCTTGATGTTCTTGCGGTGGGTTTCGACCGTGCGCACCGAGATGTCCAGTGCCAGCGCCACCTGCTTGTTGGACTTGCCCTGCGCCAGTTGCAGCAGCACGGTCTGTTCGCGCCCGGTCAGCGCCTCGCGGCCGGCACCTTCGGGTGACAGGCTGCCCTGAGCGCCGGTGCACAGGTATTGCTGCCCGCGCATCACGGCATCGATGGCGGTGCGGATCTCGTCGGTCGGTACGTCCTTGAGGATATAGCCCTGCGCGCCGTGGCTGAGCGCCGAGGTGATGTATTCGGGGCTGTCATGCATCGACAGGATCAGGATGCGGGTGCCCGGGCGGCGTTCGAGGATCATCTCGGTCGCGGTGAGCCCGCCAATGCCGGGCATGTTGAGATCCATCAGGATCACGTCGGGGGCCAGCGCACAGACCCGGTCGATGATCGCGCGGCCATTGGTCAGCGCGGCCAGAACGTGGATGTCATCATAGCTTTCAAGGATCGATTCAATGCCTTCGGCCACCATCGGGTGGTCATCGACGATCACAACCTTGATCGGGTCGGTCATGCGCTTGCCTTTGTCTTTTCGGTGTCGCTGCCCTGTTCGGGGGGCAGCATGTGGGTCAGTGGCACCATCGCCTCGATCGCGGTGCCGGTCCTGCTGGACAGGATACGCAGGCCGCCGTCAAGCTGTTCGACGCGTTCCTGCATGTTGCGCAGGCCAAGGCCCCCGGTGCCGGGGCGGGTGGCGTCGATGCCGCGGCCATTGTCGCTGATGCGCAGGGTGGCGCCGTTGCGGTGACCGCGCAGGTCGATGGAGACGCGGCTGGCCCCGGCGTGGCGTTCGATATTGGTCAGTGCCTCCTGCGCGATGCGATAGAGTGCGATCTTGGCCTCCTGATCCAGACGGTTGCGGAACACCACGGTGTTGCAGTCCGTGGTGATGCCGGTGCGGGTGGCGAAATCCTCGGCCAGCGCCTTGAGCGCCGGGCCAAGCCCCAGATCGTCCAGCGCGCCGGGGCGCAGATCGCGGCTGATGCGGCGCACCTCGGCGATGGCGGTGGACAGGTGGCCCAGCCCCTTGTCCAGCATGTCAGTGGCCCGGTGGTCGCCCTGGGCCATGCGGCGGCGGGCCACGTCGAGCGCATAGCGCACGCCGACAAGGATCTGGCTGATGCCGTCGTGCAGTTCGCGCGCGACGCGGGCGCGCTCTTCCTCCTGGGCGTCGAACACCCGCTGGGTCAGGCGTTTGAGCTTGGCATCGGCCAGCCGGCGCTCGCGGATGTTGATCAGCCAGCCGGACAGGAACACCGCCACCAGCGCGCCCGCCGCGATCAGCCCGATATAGAGGAAGGTGCGCTGCACGCGGGCCTCGACCTCGGCGCGGGCGGCGGCGACGGTGGTCAGGATGTCGTCGATATAGACGCCGGTGCCAAAGGCCCATTGCCAGTCCTGCAGACCCATCACGTAGGTGATCATCCGCGCCTCCTCGCCGGTCGAGGGCTTGGGCCACAGGTGATCGACATAGCCCGCGCCGCCGCGCGCGACGCGGATGAACTCGGCCACGACCGGCGTGCCCTCGCTGTCGGTCAGGTGCATCCAGTTGCGGTTGATCAGCTCGGTCTGGCGCGGGCTGACCAGATTGGTGCCGTCATAGTCATAGACAAAGAAAAACCCCTCGGAGCCATAGATCATGGCGGCGAGGATCTGTTTCACGCGCACCTGGCTGCGGGTGTCGTCGGGGGCGGCGGGGCCGTAGATGAAGAAGAACGCGTTGCGCGCCTGGGTGACGTAGTTGCGCAGCTCGTCCTTCTTGGCGGCGATCAGACGGGTTTCGAGCGACCGGATCTCGCGCTCGGCCAGTTGGCGCGACTGCACGGCGACCAGCAGCGCGATGGCCGCCACCGCCACGATCAGCGGCAGCGTGGCCAGCGCGAACAGTTTTTGTCCATAGCTGAGACGCGGGCGTTTCCACAGGTGTGCCATATCCGATTCGATACGGGGGAATCACCGCAAGGCAAAGCGAATTCCGGCACCCGGGTGCTGCAAGCCCGGACCTTGGCCCGGTCCAGCGCCACAGAGGGGACAAAAAAAACGCTCCAAGCCATGCGCCTACGTATTACTAGGTATTCCATCTTTGCATCACATCGGTCTAGTGTCTGCACACTTTAACGATCCGTTCGCGGGGGGAGACGCGCGCGAACTGACATAACGGGAGGAAAACCTTATGGATCGTCGTTCTTTTCTGAAAAAATCCGCATTGGGCGGTTCGGCCGCAGCCGCATCGGCACTGGCGGCACCGGTATATGCGCAGGGCAACCGTACCCTGACGCTGGTCACCACCTGGGGCCGTGGTCTGGCGGGTGTGCATGACAGCGCGCAGTACTGTGCCGACATGATCACCGCTCTGACCGACGGTCAGCTGACCGTCGACCTGAAGGCCGGTGGCGAACTGGTCGGCGCGTTCGAGGTGTTCGACGCGGTGTCTGCGGGCCAGGCCGACATGTACCACGGCGTTGACTACTATTTCCTTGGTCAGCACCCGGCGCTGTCGTTCTTCAGCCAGATCCCGTTTGGCATGACCTTCATGGAATACAACAACTGGCTGTACCACATGGGCGGTCAGGAGCTGGCCGACAACCTGTACAGCATCTTTGGCCTCAAGGCCTTTGCCGCAGGCAACACCGGCCCGCAGTCGGGTGGCTGGTTCTCGAAAGAGATCAACGGCCCCGAGGATTTCCAGGGTCTGCGCTTCCGCATGCCCGGGCAGGGTGGTCAGGTGCTGGGCAAGCTGGGCGCATCGGTGCAGAACCTGCCGGGTGCCGAAGTGTACCAGGCGCTGTCGTCGGGTGCCATCGACGGGACCGAGTGGATCGGACCTTGGGCCGACGAAAAGGCCGGTTTCCAGGAAGTGACCAACATCTACTACACCGCCGGTTTCCACGAGCCGGGCCCGAACCTGAACATCGTCACCAACCTGGAAGTGTACGAAAGCCTGACACCTGCGCAGCAGCGTGCCATCGAAATGACGGCTCAGGCCTCGAACATCTGGACCATGTCGCTGTTCATGGCCAACAACGGTTCGGCCCTGCAGCGTCTGCAGTCGGGCGGTGTGAAGGTCATGGAATTCCCCGACAGCGTCTGGGATGCCTTTGGTGCCGCCGCGCAGGAAGTGATCGAAGAGCCGATGGGCGATGACATCTACAAAGAGTGCTATGACAGCTACATGGCCTCGATGCGCAGCTCGGCCAGCTGGGCCGGCATCTCCGAAGGCGAGTATACCCGCCAGCGGAACCGCGTGATCGGCCTGTAATACCGGCACTCACGAACTTGCACGCCCCTGTCCAGCATGGGGGCGTGTCTTTGCACCTGCACAGCGGCAAGAAGACCGTCTGGCAAACCTGTCCTTTGGACAATCAAGGGAGGCCCCCATGGAAGAGACAGCGTCGCCCGGCGTGCTTGGCGCCCTTGCTGACGGGATCATCTGGTTCATCAGCAACATCTTCATGGCGTTCTACAACCTCGGCTATGCAATCACGCATCCGCAGCTCTGGCTGGACTGGTCCAACCCCGAGGCGGTGATGCGCGTCGTCTATTACGGTGGCTCGGTCGAGTTCTTCTTTGTGGCCTTCGTGACCATACTGGTGGTTTTCGGCATCGGCCTGTGGCGCAACAGCTTCATGTGGGGCTGTGTCAGGGTGCTGGAAGGCTTTGCCAACGCCACCGGGCGTCTGTTTGCCTGGGCGGGCCTCATCATGGTGCTGCAACAGGTCTTCATCGTCTTTGTGCAACGCATCTTTGCCAGCCCCGACATGGTGTTCGGCTTTGGGCTGGGCCTGCAGCGCGACATCAGCTGGTATGCCGAAGAGCTCAAGCTTTACAACGCCATGGTGGTCTCTCTTTGCGTGACCTACACATTCGTGCAGGGCGGTCATGTCAGGGTCGACCTGATCTATGCGGGGGTGAAGTATCGCACCAAGAAGATCATCGACATGGTCGGCGCCGTGATCTTCATGATGCCGATGGCGGTGATCACCTGGATGTACGGCTGGTACTTCCTGTGGCGGCACCTGATCACGCCGAAACCCTCGGCCAGTGAATCGCTGGACCGGCTGATGATGAAATCGCGCGCGTTCCGGTGGAATGTCGAGACGATCAGCTTTTCGCCCAACGGCTTTGATGGCTATTTCCTGTTCAAGATCCTGCTGGTGGCCTTTGCGGGCATGGTGTTCGTCCACGCCGTTGCGGTCTTCATGCGGGCCTTCCTGCAATGGAAGGAAGGGCCGGAAAGCGAAACCAAATACCTCGACCGCGATACGCTTGGCGAGGGCGAAGAAGCCTACGAAGGCACGCATTAACTCCAGGGGCAGTGACCAATGTTATTCGGACTTGACGGCGTCGAGATCGGCCTGATCATCGTATTCATGTGTCTTTTCGGGGGCATCCTGTCGGGCTTTCCGGTGGCGTTTGCCATTGGCGGGGCCGGGGCCGTGTCCTTCGGGATCATTGCCGCACTCGACAGTTCGGGGCTGTTGATCCACCAGGCCATCGACCGATCCTCGGAGATGTACCGCGATCTGGTGTCCACCGGCGTGCGACCGGAATCGGTATCCATCTTCCGATACCCGGACTTGCCGCGCGTGGGCGAACCCGTGTTCCCGCAAGGCTGGGAAACGGCGATGGACCGCAACCTGTCGTTCATCGTCAACCGCATCAACGAGCGGGTTCTGGCGGGCCAGTCGATCGAGACCCTGCTGGCGGTTCTGATGTTCGTGCTGATGGGCATCACGCTGGAACGCTCAAAGATCGCCAATGACCTGCTGACCACGATGGCGCGCGTCTTTGGGCCGCTGCCCGGCGGTCTGGCCGTGTCGGTGGTGGTCGTGGGTGCGTTTCTTGCGGCCTCGACCGGGATCGTGGGGGCCACGGTGGTCACCATGGGCCTGCTGTCGCTGCCAACCATGCTGCGCGCGGGCTACAGCCCGGAATTGTCGACCGGGGTCATCGCGGCCTCGGGCACGCTGGGGCAGATCATCCCGCCCTCGATCGTGATCGTTCTGCTGGGCACGCTGGCGGGCGATCTGTATTCCACCGCGCAGGAGCAGCGCGCGCAGCTTGCGGGCTGCGGTGACGCGCTGACCTATCTGGGCAAACCGGCGGTGGTGTCCGTGGGCACGCTGTTCCAGGCGGCGCTGCTGCCCGGCATCCTGCTGGCGTTCCTGTATGCCGCCTATGCCTTTGGCTATGCGCTGTTCAACCCGTCCAAGGCCCCTGCCGTGGAACTGGGCAGCACCAATGCCGAGGTGATCACCCGCAACGAGTCGCTGACGTGGTTCGTGGGCGTGCCGATCGCCTTGATCGGCGGCGCGATCATGCTGGCCCAGGTCGGCGTGATCGGCAGCCAGAACTTGCAGGTGGACACGTTCACGGATGCAGGTCAGTCCGCCAGCCTGCGCACGAATGTCAGCCCGCAGTGCCAGGAGGCGATGATCGAGCTGCACGGGCAGGAGGCATGGGACGATGCCGTCGAAGAGCAGCGCGAGATCGACGCCGCAGGCGGCGTCTCGAGCAGCGAGCGGCTGAGCATCTTGCAGATCGCAGACCTGCGCGACGTCATGGTCTCAGACGCCGCGCCCATCGGCACCGGCATTTCGATCCTTGCCATCATGCTGGCGCTGATCCTGACCACGGCGCGCGGGGTTCTGCCCTCGGCCAACCAGCGGCCCATTGCCATCGGTCTGATCGGTGTGGGTCTGATGCTGCTGGTGGATGTCCTGTTCCTGACGCCGCTGACCAGCATGGGCGCAACCTGGGTCATGATGGCCATTCCGGTGCTGATCGCCCTGTGGGGCTGCCGGGAGGCGGTGGGCCGACTGGCCCAGAACGAGCTGATCCGCGTGGTGTTCCCGCCGCTGGTTCTGATCGTGGCGGTGCTGGGGTCGATCCTTGGCGGCATCACCAACCCCACGCCCGCCGCAGCGCTGGGGGCGGCAGGGGCGATCATGCTGGCCGCCTATCGCAAGCTGCGTGATGACAACAAGTCGGGCAAGATCATCATCTGGTCGAACTTTGCGCTGGTCCTGATGATCCTTGTCGGCATCAACTTTGATCTGCGGGTGGGGGGTGAAATCGTTGCGGCCGAAAACTGGGTTGCGTTCTTCGTGGCCTACGCCGCGTTCCTCTATGCCGCCTTCGGTCTGCTGTATGCCTGCTTTGTGCTCTATGCGGGCGGTATCCTGACTCCGGCGGTGCGCGAAACGGCCAAGGTGACCTCGATGGTGTTTGCCATCCTGATCGGGTCGCAACTGCTGAACCTTGTGGTCATCTCGTTCGGAGGCGAGCATTACATCCAGCAGTTCCTGCAAAGCTTTGACAACGAGTTCAAGGTTTTCCTGATCGTGATGCTGGTGCTGTTCATCCTGGGCTTCGTGCTCGATTTCCTTGAGATCATCTATATCGTGGTGCCCATCGTGGGCCCGGTGATCTATGGCGGCACGTTCGATCCGTCCTGGGTGACGATCATGATCGCGGTGAACCTGCAGACCAGTTTCCTGACGCCGCCATTCGGCTTTGCGCTGTTCTATCTGCGCGGGGTAGCCCCCAGGGAGGTGACGACAGGCCACATCTATCGCGGCGTGCTGCCCTTTGTGCTGATCCAGGTGATCGGGCTGGCGATCCTGTGGTTCTTCCCAGGAATCGTGACCATCGTGCCCGATCTGCTGGGCGGGTGACCGGGGTCTGACGGACGGAATGAGAAACGCGGCGGTCCTTCGGGGCCGCCGCGTCTGGTTTTGCCCAATGGCAAAATGCCGTAGGCAGAATTGCAAGGCAGGATAGGGGGCGTCAGCCCTTGGCGGGGCGCGCGCCGGGCAGCGAGATGTTGGCCACCTGCTCGGCGATCGGGTCGGTATTCAGCGGATGCAGTTCCGACGAGTAATCCGCCGGGTTGCGCATCTTTTCCCACCGATTGCCGGAATAGAGCTCAAGCCCGCTGAACTTGGCCTTGTAGCCCATCTTGGGGCTGTCGGGCACCCAGTAGCCCAGATAGACAAAGGGCAGGCCCGCCTCGCGCGCGATCTCGATATGATCGAGGATGATATAGGTGCCCAGCGACGCCTGCGGCCGGCCCGGTTCGTAGAACGAATAGACCAGGCTGACCCCGTCATCCAGGATGTCGGTCAGGCACACGGCTGTCAGAGCGTCGGTTTCGCGGTCGGTGTATTCCACGATGCGCGTGCGGATCGAGGTTTCCTCGATCATCGCGGCAAATTCGAACACGTCCATGTCGGCCATCCCGCCATCGGCGTGCCGGCTGTCAAGGTAACGCCGGAACAGGGCATACTGATCCTCGGTCGCCCAGGGCGACGTGGCCTTGCGCGTCAGCGCCGCATTGCGGCGGGTGGTGCGTTTCTGGCTTTTGGAGGGGGCGAAATCGGCCACGCGGATGCGCGCCGACATGCAGGCCGCGCAATCGGCGCAGGACGGGCGGTACAGCACGTTCTGCGAACGGCGGAACCCCTGCTTGGACAGGGTGTCGTTCAGCCGCTCGGCCCCGTCGCCCTGAAGCGCGGTGAACAGCTTGCGCTCCATCCGGTTGGCCAGATAGGGGCAGGGCTGTGGGGCCGTCACGTAAAACTGTGGCGCGATAGGTAATGTGTGCCGCATGTGTACCGTCGTTGAGTGGATTTGTCCCGAGACTAGCCCACACAAACCCCTACGCCAAGGGGGTAGAGCGCCCTTGGTTAGCGTTGCGCGCTGCGGTTCAGCGCCACGGTGCCCAGCACCAGATCGCTCAGGCCCTGGCCACGCTCGCTGGTCAGCATCATCACGATGGATGCGGCCTGCACGATGAACGTGCCCATCGACAGGGTATAGCCCAGCGTGTGCAGGCAGGCGGTGACGAAGTCAAAGCGTGTGCCCTGGGTGGTGCGGAATTCGATTGCCATCAGGCGCATCCCCCAGGTGGCCGAGCCGTTGCTGAGGGTGATCACCCGGTAGGCAAAGCCCACCACCAGCATCAGGAAGGGGAAAAACAACAACCCCGTGAAGGCTGTGAACGGCAGGATGACAAGGCAGATGCCGATGATCAGGACCGTATCCACCACAAAGGCCAGCAGGCGCTTTGTGGGCACATCGGCGTAGAACTCGGGCTGTAGCTGCGGATCGGGCAGGGCGGTCAGGGTCATTGCGGTCCCTCGGGTCAGGGGTGACGCAGCCCGCCGGGCGGGCGGGCTGCACTGGCGGTGCGTGGCTCAGGCGTCGTCGCCTTCGGTCGCGCTGGTGCGCTTGGCGCGGTCGTCCATGAACTGGTCGAACTCGGCCTTGTCCTTGGCATCGCGCAGACGCTCCAGGAAGGCTTCGAACTGCTCCTGCTCTTCTTCCAGGCGCTTCAGCGTGTCAGCCTTGTAGGCGTCAAAGGCGCTGTTGCCACTGGTTTTCATGGCGCCATAGGCGTGACGGGCCATCGGGCTGCGGGTGGAACAGGATTTCGAAAACATGCGTTTACTCCAGATCATGTAGGCCAGAAGGGCAAGCCCGATGGGCCAGAAAAAGATGAAGCCGAGGACCATGGCGGCGATCCATGCGCCTTTGCCACGGGCGTCAAGCCAGCTTTCGGCGCGCGACAGCCAACCGGCAGAGCGGGCTGTGGCGTCTTGGAAGGTTGCGGCGGGGGTCATGTCTGTCTCTCCGTTGGTTGTGATGTGAATGTCTTTCACATTACACAAGGTGGGAAGAAGGGAAGGGGTTTGCAAGGGTTTATGTGAACGATTTTTACATTATGGGGTTTGCACTTTGAATTCAGCGACTTGCGCTCCGCTGAGCTGTACCAGATCGGCGGATTTCAGGGCAAAGACATGGCGCGGAGTGCCTGCGGCGGCCCAGATTTCCGCGAAATCCATCAGACGGGGATCGGCCCAGGCGCGGATCGGGTTCAGATGCCCGACCGGGCTGACCCCGCCGATGGCAAAGCCCGTTTGCGCGCGCACGGCGGCGGCATCGGCGCGGTCCAGCGGCTCGCCCGCCAGTGCGGATGCCTTGGCCGCATCGACCTGATTGCCGCCCGCGGTCAGGAACAGCAGGCACTGGCCGCTGTCATGGCCCTGAAAGATGATCGACTTGACGATCTGATCGAGTGCGCAGCCCACGGCATCCGCTGCCTCCTGCGCGGTGCGTGCGCCGTCGGTTTCGCGGATTTCGGTGGTGATCCCGGCCTCGTCCAGCGCGCGGCGCACGCGCGCCATGCTTTTGCTCATGATGGGTGTCCCTGTCCTGCCTCGCGTGTTTGTGCCCAAAACAAGGGCGCTTCGCAATCGCCGTCTCTTGCATGTAACGTCCATGCGTGCCCATTTGCAGGCATGACACTGGTATCGCGCATCACCCGCCTGCCCATTCCCTATGACCCCGACCGGGGCGCCGAGGCACGCGCCGCCGTGCCCGCGCTGGAGGGCGATCTGGCAAAGCTGGTCGAAGGGGCGGGGGGCTGTTCGCCCTATCTCAAATCCCTGATCGAGAAAGAGGCGGCGTGGCTGCCATCCGCGCTGGACGACCCCGAGAGCGCGCTGGAGGCGGTGTTTGCCGATGTGGATGCCGCCGCGCCAGATGTCCTGCCAACCGTGCTGCGGCAGGCCAAGCGGCGGGTGGCGCTGCTGACGGCGCTGGCCGATCTGGCAGGGGTCTGGCCGCTGATGCAGGTCACCGGCGCGCTGACGCGGCTGGCCGATCTGGCCACCCATGCGGCGATGCGGGCCTGCGTGGGGGCCGAGATCAGGCGCGGCAAGCTGCCCGGCGCCACGCAGGACGATATCGAGACCGCAGGCGGCATGGTGGCGATCGCCATGGGCAAGATGGGGGCGGGCGAGCTGAACTACAGCTCGGATATCGACATGATCTGCCTGTTCGACGAAACCCGTTTCGATCAGGACGACTGGCACGAGGCGCGCACCAGTTTCGTGCGTGCCACCCGCAAGATGACCGCGATGCTGAGCGACATGACCGCCGATGGCTATGTCTTTCGCACCGACCTGCGGCTGCGCCCCGATCCGGCGGTCACGCCTGTCTGCATGGCGATGGCGGCGGCGGAAACCTATTACGAAAGCCTTGGCCGCACATGGGAGAGGGCCGCCTATATCAAGGCGCGCGCCTGTGCCGGGGACATCGCGGCGGGCGAGGGGTTTCTCAAGACCCTGACGCCTTTCGTGTTCCGCAAGCATCTGGATTTCGCCGCGATTCAGGATGCCCATGACATGCGGCTGGCGATCCGGGAACACAAGGGACTGGGTGGGCCGATCACCCTGCCGCGCCACAACATGAAGCTGGGGCGCGGTGGAATCCGCGAGATCGAATTCTTCACCCAGACGCGGCAGTTGATCGCCGGCGGGCGCGACCCCGAATTGCGGGTGCGCGGCACGCTGGACGGTCTGCGCGTGCTGGCCGACAAGGGCTGGGTGCCGGAGGATGCGGCTGAAATCCTGGCCGATCACTACGTCGCCCACCGCGAGGTCGAACATCGTTTGCAGATGGTGGGCGATGCCCAAACTCATGACCTGCCGGGATCCGAGGACGGGTTCGCGCGGCTGGCCTGCTTCATGGGCCGCGATCTGTCCGAGGTGAAGGCCGATCTGCACCGCCGCCTGACCGAGGTGCACGATCTGACCGAAAGCTTCTTTGCACCCGATGACAGCGGGCCGCCGCTTCCTGACGCCCACGGGTTCAACACCGAGATCATCGACCGCTGGAAAAGCTATCCCGCGCTGCGCTCTGCCCGCGCGGTCGAGATCTTCGAGCGGTTGAAGCCCGATCTGCTGGACCGTCTGGGCCGCACCGCCAAGCCCGACGAGGCGATACTGGCGCTGGACGGGTTTCTGGCCGGCTTGCCCGCCGGTGTGCAGCTGTTTTCGCTGTTCGAGGCCAATCCGCAACTGATCGACCTGCTGGTGGATATCGTCGGCACCGCGCCTGCGCTGGCGGCGCATCTGTCGCGCAATTCGGGCGTGTTCGACGCGGTGATCGGGGGGGATTTCTTTTCCGAATGGCCGGGCATGGCGGCGCTGCGCGACGAATTGGCAGAGCATGTGGCGCAAGAGGCCGATTACGAACGCAAGCTGGATGCCGCCCGCCGTTGGGCCAAGGAGTGGCATTTCCGCGTGGGCGTGCATCACCTGCGCGGGCTGATCTGTGCCACGCGCGCAGGCGCGCAATATGCCGATCTGGCCGAGGCCTGCCTGTCGGCCCTTTATCCCGTGGTGGTGGCGCAATTCGCGCTGAAACACGGGGACCCGCCTGGGCGCGGGGCGGCAGTGCTGGGCATGGGATCGCTGGGGGCGGCGCGGCTGAATGCGGCGTCGGATCTGGACCTGATCGTGATCTATGACGCGGCAGGGGTCGAGGCGTCTGACGGGCGCCGGTCGCTGCCTGCCCGCACCTATTACGCGCGGATGACGCAGGCGATGGTCACGGCGGTGACCGCGCTGATGGCCGAGGGGCGGCTCTATGAGGTCGACATGCGCCTGCGTCCCAGTGGCACGCAGGGACCGGTGGCGACATCGCTGGCCAGTTTCGAGACGTATCAGAAGGAAGAGGCCTGGGTGTGGGAGCATCTGGCGCTGACCCGCGCGCGGGCGGTGGCGGGCGATGCGGATGTGGCGGCTGATGTCGAGGCGGTGCGCTGTGCCGTCCTGACAGCCTCGCAGGATCGCGCCAAGGTGCTGAAAGAGGTGGCCGAGATGCGCGCGCGCGTGGCCGCCGCCAAGCCCCAGCAGGGGCCATGGGATGCCAAGCTGGGGCCGGGCCGGTTGCAGGATGTGGAACTGGTCGCGCAGGCGGCCAGCCTGCTGGGCGGTGGCACCGATCGCAGCATCGAGGCCGGGCTGGACCACGCCGTGCGCATCGGATGGCTGGAAAGCGACGCGGCGCAGGCGCTGGATGCCGCGCACGGGCTGTGCTGGCAGGTGCAGGCCGTGTCAAGGTTGCTGAGCGACAAGCCCTTTGATCCGGACCGCACCGGCGAGGGCGGCTGCGCGATGATGCTGCGCGAAACCGGGTGCGACGATCTGACAACGCTGGGGCGTCATCTGAACGATAGCTGCGCGCGCGCCGGTCAGGTGATCGACGCCGCGCTGAAGCCGGAGGCAGGCGGGTGAAAAAGGGCGATGCGCTGGACCCCAAGGGGCTGATCTATGAATCCTACCGGATCGACGGCATCAGCGCGTCCGAATGCCGGACGATCTTTCTGGACTGGGCGTTGAGCCTGCCCGAGGGGCAGGACAGCCGCGACGCGATCCTGCGCCTGATTGACCGCTATGGCGGGGATGCGCCCGACCACCCGATGACGCAGGTGATGCGCGAAGGGCTGGAGCAGATGGACCGCCCGCGCAGGCGCGGTGGCTGGAGGTCACGCCCGCGCGACTGATCCCAAGGAGATCACAGGCTGGCGGCTTGCCGCGCCAGGTTGGTGATCGCGTTCCACTCGGCATTTTCCACCAGCTTTTTCGGCGCGACCCAACTGCCGCCGACGCACAGCACATTGGGCAGCGACAGGTAATCGCGCACGGTGTCATGCCCGATGCCACCTGTGGGGCAGAACCGGATCTGCGGCAGGGGCGCCCCGATGGCTTTCAAGGCGGGTGCGCCGCCGATGGCGCTGGCGGGAAAGAACTTCTGCACGGTGTAGCCGCGTTCCAGCAGCGCCATCGCCTCGGTCGCGGTGGCGGCGCCGGGCAGCAGCGGCAGGTCCGCGCCCTCGCAGGCGTCCAGCAGGCGGTCCGTGGCACCGGGAGAAACGGCGAAACGCGCGCCCGCCGCCTTGGCGGCGGCGACATCCGCAGGGGTCAGAACCGTGCCCGCACCCACGATACCGCCCGGCACGGTGGCCATGGCCGCGATCACCTCGAGCGCGGCGGGCGTGCGCAACGTCACCTCCAGCACCGGCAGGCCCCCGGCGATCAGTGCGGCGGCCAGCGGGGCGGCCAGCGTCGCATCCTCGATCACGAGCACGGGGATCACCGGCGCGCGGCGGCAGAGGGCTTCGGTCTGCTGGCTGATCTGCGCGGGCGTCAGCATCAGACCACCACGCCCGCGCCGCTGCTGGCGGGGCCGACGGATCGGCGGAAGATCTCGAACAGCTCGCGCCCGATGCCGTGGTGATTGGCCGACAGGTCAGGGCTGGCAGAGGCGCGGTCGAGCGCACCCGGTGTCAGCAACTCAAGCGTGCCCTTGTGCGCGTCCAGCCGCAGCAGATCGCCGTCGCGCAGGCAGGCCAGCGGCCCGCCCGCCGCCGCCTCGGGGGCGACATGGATCGCCGATGGCACCTTGCCGCTGGCCCCCGACATGCGCCCGTCGGTCACCAGCGCCACCTTGTGCCCGCGCCCCTGCACCACGCCCAAGGGGGGCATCAGCCCGTGCAGTTCGGGCATGCCGTTGGCCTGCGGGCCCTGAAACCGGACCACCACGATCACGTCGCGGTCCAGCTCGCCCGCCCTGAATGCGGCCTTGACTGCATCCTGGGTGTCGAACACGCGGGCCGGGGCCTCGATCACATGGGCCTGTTCCGAGATGGCGGATGTCTTGATGATCGCCTCGCCCAGATTGCCATGCAGGTGGATCAACCCGCCTGCGGGCTGGAACGGGTCGCTGGCGGGGCGCAGGATCTTGTCGTTCAGGCTGTGGCCCGTGCCGGGTGACCAGTGCAGGCGGTCGCCGTCAAGCCGCGGCTCGTAGGTATAGCGCGACAGGCCGGGGCCGGCGGCGGTCTGCACATCCTCGTGCAGCAGACCGGCATCGAGCAGTTGCGCGATCAGATAGCCAAGCCCGCCCGCCGCGTGGAAGTGATTCACATCGGCCAGCGAGTTGGGATAGACCCGCGCCAGCAAGGGCGTGACTGCCGACAGATCGGCGAAATCCTGCGGCAACAGGTCGATCCCCGCCGCGCGGGCCATGGCGGGCAGGTGGATCACCAGATTGGTCGATCCACCCGTGGCCATCAGCCCCACGATCCCGTTCACGAAGGCGCGTTCGTCCAGCACGTCGCAGACCGGGGTATATTCCTCTCCCAGAGCGGTGATCGCCAGCGCGCGCTGCGCACCCGCGCGGGTCAGCGCCGTGCGCAGCGGCGTGCCGGGGTTGACGAAGGAGGTGCCGGGCAGGTGCAGGCCCATGAACTCCATCAGCATCTGGTTGGAATTGGCCGTGCCGTAAAAGGTGCAGGTGCCTGGGCCGTGATAGCTGTCCATCTCGGCCTTCATCAGGGTGGCGCGGTCAACCTCGCCTGCGGCGAACTGCTGGCGGATGCGGGCCTTTTCGTCGTTGGGCAGGCCGCTGGTCATCGGACCGGCGGGCATGAACACCGCCGGCACATGACCAAAGGTGGCCGCCGCGATCACCAGACCCGGCACGATCTTGTCGCACACGCTCAGATAGACCGCAGCATCAAAGGTGTTGTGCGACATCGCCACCCCGGCGGCCAGCGCGATCACATCGCGCGAGAACAGCGACAGCTCCATCCCCGGCTGGCTTTGGGTGACACCGTCGCACATGGCCGGCACGCCGCCCGCAACCTGCGCGGTGCCCCCCGCATCCCGCGCGGCGGCGCGGATCAGCTCGGGGTAGGTTTCGAACGGCTGATGCGCCGAGAGCATGTCGTTATAGGCGGTCACGATCCCCAGATGCGGGGCCTGATCGGTGGCCAGCGCCTGCTGATCGGGGCCGGTGGCGGCGTAGGCATGGGCCTGATTGGAACACCCCAGATGCCCGCGTGCCGGGCCATCCCGCCCGGCCTGGCGCATCCGCGCCAAGTAGGCGCTGCGCCGGGCGGCGCTGCGTTCGATGATCCTGTCGGTGACCTGTGCCACGGTGTCGTTCAGTGCCATGTCGCCCCCTGACGTCTTCGCTCCAGATATATGTCGTTAGCGATAACGCCGCAACCGCGCTGCCACGGGCCTGCCGCCACAAACCCGCGCAATCGTCCCCATTGTGTCCCATTCATGCCCCAATCCGATGTCAGTTTCGTGATCAATGATACGGGCAGACCGCCCATCGGAGGACGAGTATGAAGCATGTTCGCATAATCACGGCACTGGTCCTGGGCCTGAGCGTTTCGGCCTGTGCCTCATTCGAAACCGCCACACGCAACGCTCCGCTGGAAAGCGCCACGGCGCTGGCGGCCAAGCTGCCTTCGGCGGCGGTGCAGTCGTTTGCGGTGCAATCCTATAAGGTCAAGGTGCCGCGCAGCCTGCGGGTGAGCGAGGCCAATACCTATTATCCCCTGGGCGACATCGTCTGGCGCGGTGATCCCATCGGCGACCGCCACGCCCAGATCGGCGAGATCTTCATCACCAGCATGTCGCAGGCAATTGACGGCGCGCAGGGTGCGCTGCCGGTCGATGCCGAGATCGTGCTGAAGCGGTTTCACGCGCTGACGGAAAAGACCCGCTATACCGTCGGCGGGGTGCATTCCATCGCGTTCGACCTGATCCTGCGCGATCCCGAAACCGGGCTGGAGGTTGTGCCGCCGCGTACAATCCGCGCTGATCTGAAAGCCTATGGCGGATCCAAGGCCATCGCCGCCGAGCAGCAGGGCATCACGCAGAAGGTGCGCATCACCCAGCATCTGGAGAATGTTCTGCGGTCTGAACTGGCCGAACCCGGCTCTGCCCCCGAGGGTGTGACGCAATTGGTGGCCGGGCTCGAGGTCAATCCGATCTGATCTTTCCCCCGCGAACGAACGGCAGTAAGAGGGCAGCATGACGCTGTCCTCTTTTCCCGTGATCCGCCTGAAACCCAAATCGAACGCCCGCGCCATACGGCACGGCGCGCCTTGGGTCTATGACAACGAACTGGTCATCGACCGGCGCACCAGGGGGCTGACGCCTGGCAGCATTGCGGTGCTGGAGGATGCCGAGCGCGCGCCGATGGCTCTGGTCGCGGTGAACCCCAATTCGCGCATCTTTGCCCGCGTGCTGGATCGCGACCTGAGCGCGGTGATCGACCGCGACTGGCTGGTGGCGCGGCTGGCACGGGCGCAGGAGATGCGTGCGCGGCTGTTCGATGCACCCTATTATCGCCTGATCCACGCCGAGGCCGATGGCCTGCCGGGCGTGGTGATCGACCGGTTCGGGGATGCGGCGGTGATCCAGCCCAACGCGGCCTGGGCCGATGTGCTGCTGGACGATCTGGCGCAGGCGCTGGTGCAGGTGACGGGCGTGACGACCGTGCTCAAGAACGCAGGCGGACGCGCGCGCAGCCTGGAAGGGTTGGACGAGGACAGTGCGGTGCTGGTCGGGCAGGCCCCGGATGCGCCGGTGGCGGTGCCGATGAACGGCGCCACCTACATGGCCGATCTGACGGGCGGGCAGAAAACCGGCCTGTTCTATGACCAGCGGCCCAACCACGCCTTTGCCGCGCGGCTGGCGCAGGGCGCGCGGGTGCTGGATGTATTCTCCCACGTGGGCGGCTTTGCGCTGGCCAGCCTGGCGGCGGGCGCGGATCACGCGCTGGCGGTCGATGGCTCGGACCCGGCGCTGGCCTTGGCGCGCGAGGGCGCGCAGGCGGGCGGCGTGTCTGACCGGTTCGAGACCCGCAAGGGCGATGCGTTCGACGTGATGGCCGCGCTGGCCGAAGAGGGCGCACAGTTCGATTTGGTGATCTGTGACCCGCCCGCCTTTGCGCCATCGAAACAGGCGCTGGAGGCCGGGTTGCGTGCGTACGAGCGCGTGGCGCGGCTGGCTGCCGGGCTGGTGGCTCCGGGGGGCTATCTTGGCCTGTGTTCCTGCTCGCATGCGGTCGATCTGGCCGCGTTCCGCGTGGCGTGCAATCGCGGCATCGGGCGGGCCGGGCGGCAGGGGCAGATCATCCACACCGGCTTTGCCGGAGCGGACCATCCGCTGATGCCGCAACTGGCCGAAAGCGGGTATCTCAAGGCGCTGTTCTACCGCCTATGAAGGTGCTGCTGGACACCTGTGTTCTGTATCCCACCGTGATGCGCGAGATGCTTTTGGGCGTGGCCGGGCAGGGCGCGTTCACGCCCTTGTGGTCTGAGCGGATTCTCGAGGAATGGGCCCGCGCCGCGCGCAAGCTGGGACCGGGCGGCGAGGCGCAGGCGCGCGCCGAAGTGGCGCAGGTCAGCGCGCGATGGCCGGATGCTGCGGTGTCGGCCCAGCCGGGCCTTGAGGCGCGTCTGTGGCTGCCCGACAGGAACGACGTGCATGTGCTGGCCGCTGCCATCGCGGGGCATGCGGATATCATCGTGACGCTGAACAACAGCGACTTTCCGCGACATATCCTTGCCGAAGAGGGGCTGACCCGCGCCGACCCGGACGGGTTTCTTCTGGGTCTGTGGCAGGCGAACCCGGACATGGTGGCCCATGTCGGCGCGCGCGTGCTGGACGAGGCGCGCCGGTTGTCGGGCGAAGACTGGGGCATCCGGCGGCTGATGAAAAAGGCGCGGCTGCCAAGGGTGGGCAAGGCGCTGGCGGCTTAGGTCGGCAGGCCCCAGTTCGCCTCGTGGCGTTCGATGGCTGCGATGCGGTCCTTGGTGGGCGGGTGCGACATCAGCCATGCGGGCATGACGCCCGAGCGGGAATTGGTCAGCGCCTCAAGCTTTTCGAACAGTGATTTCTGCGGATCGGTGCCGATCCCGGTCTTGACCAGCAGGGCCGAGGCGTATTCATCCGCCTCGTATTCATCGCTGCGGCTGAGTTTCGCGGCCAGCATGCTGGTCAGCATGTTGGCGATCCAAACGCCGACGCCCGGAATGATCCGCACCAGCACCATCGCCAGCGCGGTGCGCAGGGCGTTCTGCCCCGAAAAGTCGATCATCCGGCGGCGGGCATGGCCCAGGGCGACATGGCCCAACTCATGCGCGATGACGCTGGCCATTTCCTCGGCAGACACCTCGCCCTGTCGAAATTTCTGGTAAAATCCGCGGGTTATGAAGATGCGCCCGTCGGGTGCGGCCAGCCCGTTGATTGGCTCGATCTCGTACAGATGCACCTTGACGCGCGGGATTTCCAGCGCGGCGGCCATGCGGTCAAGCATCGGCGCAAGGGTCGGATCGACCAGCTCGGATGACCGCGAATTGAGTTCGGACTGGGTGCGCCAGACCGAAAAGCGGTACATCACGAAGCCATAGATCAGGGCCAGAAGGATCGGGGTGAATTTCAACATGTCCCAGATATGGGGCGGTTTGCGCGGCGCGGCAAGCGGTGGGTTGTCACGGATGGGCAAACACGGTTAATTACGCGCTGATTTGGCGAAAGGGGCCGGGCATGGCGCAAGCGTACGAACTGGATCAGGGCTTTGGCGACGGGCTGCGGCTGGGCCTGATCGTGCTGTCCACCGATGAAAGCCTTGAGAACGAGGCGCGGACGGTGCTGGCGGGGCGGCCTGTCAGCCTGCTGCACGCGCGGATTCCGGCCCAGCCGGACGTGACGCCCGACGCCCTGCGCCGCATGGCCGACGAGATGACGACCACCGCCGCACGGCTGCCCAAAGGGCTGGACGTGATCGGCTATGGCTGCACGAGTGCCTCTACGATCATCGGACCCGAGCGGGTCAAGTCATTGATTCAAGAGGCACATCCCGGGGTTGGGGTGTCCGATCCGATCAGCGCGGTGTCCGCCGCGCTGAAGGCCCTGGGGGTCGGCAAGATCGGCTATGCATCGCCCTATGTCCAAAGCGTGACCGCACCGATGCGGGCGTTTCTGGCCGAGCGGGGCATCGACACGGTGGCCGAGGCCAGTTTCGATCAGGCAGACGATTACACTGTCGCCCGGATTGCCGAAGGATCGACTCGCAACATGCTGGAAAACCTGGCGAAAAACGACGATGCCGAAGGGTTCTTCACAAGCTGCACCAATCTGCGCACCTTTGGCATCATCGACGAGGTCGAGGCTGCAACGGGCCGTCCGGTGGTCAGTTCGAACCAGGCGCTGCTGTGGCACATGCTGCAACTGGCAGGCGTGGATGCGCGCGGCTGGGGGCCGGGGCGGCTGTTTCAGACGGCGGCCTGACCGCCCGGAAAGAGCCATGCACCGGGCATGCACAATCCATGCACATGGCATGCATATGCGGGACGCCGTGTTGGATCGGAAAATCGCTGCGGTCTGACCGCCCGGTTCAGCGTGTCAGCGACTTCATGCCCTGCTCGATTCCCGACAGGGTCATCGGCACCATGCGATCCTCGAAGATCTCGCGGATCATGCCGACCGAATGGGTATAGCCCCAGTATTTCTCGGGCACCGGGTTGATCCACAGGTGATCGGGCCACTGGTCGCGGGCGCGTTGCAGCCAGACCTGACCGGATTCGGGATTCCAGTGTTCATTGGCCCCGCCGGGATAGGCGATTTCATAGGGTGACATGCTGGCGTCACCCACGAAGATGCATTTGTAATCCGAGCCGTAGGTGTGCAGCACGTCCCATGTGGGTATCTGCGCATCCCAGCGGCGGCGGTTGTCGCGCCAGACGCCTTCGTACAGGCAGTTGTGGAAGTAGTAGTATTCCATGTGTTTGAATTCGGAACGCGCGGCGCTGAACAGCTCCTCGACCACCTTGATATGGGGGTCCATGCTGCCGCCCACGTCCAGAAACAACAGCACCTTGACCGCATTGCGCCGCTCTGGCCGCGTCTTGACGTCAAGATATCCGTGCTCGGCGGTGGCGCGGATGGTGCCATCCAGATCCAGCTCGTCATGGGCCCCGTCGCGCGCCCAGCGGCGCAGGCGTTTCAGGGCCACCTTGATGTTGCGGGTGCCAAGCTCGACGCTGTCATCGAGGTTCTTGAACTCGCGCTTGTCCCAGACCTTGACCGCGCGCTGGTGGCGGGATTTCTCCTGCCCGATGCGCACGCCTTCGGGGTTGTAGCCATGCGCGCCAAAGGGGCTGGTGCCGGCGGTGCCGATCCACTTGTTGCCGCCCTGGTGGCGGCCCTGTTGTTCCTTGAGCCGCTCTTTCAGCGTCTCCATCAGCTTGTCGAAGCCCCCCAGCGCCTCGATCTCGCGCTTTTCCTCGTCGCTCAGGTGCTTTTCGGCCATCTTTTCCAGCCAGTCGGCGGGGATGTCCACGGCATTCAGCACATCGCCAAGCTGGATATCCTCGAGCCCCTTGAAGGTGGCGGCAAAGGCGCGGTCGAACTTGTCGAGGTTGCGTTCGTCTTTGACCATCACGGTGCGCGAAAGGTAGTAGAACCCTTCGACGTCATAGGTGACCAGACCCGATTTCATGCCTTCGAGAAAGGCCAGGTATTCCCGCAGGGTCACGGGAATGTCGGCTTTGCGCAGGTTTTCGAAGAATGGCAGGAACATGGTATCAGAGCGATGCGCGGTGAATGAAAATCGTCAGGAACAGCGCGATGATCACGAAAAGAATCCCGTAGCCGGCGGCGTATTGCGCGATATCCAGCGCCTTGCCCTTGCGTCGTATGGCAACCATTGCACCATACGTCGCGCCCAACAGCGCGCCAGCCAATACGATCATTCTTCAAGCCTCAGTTGCGTCCCAGAACGGGATTGAGCGACGCGACCTCGCGCAGCTTGGCGTGCACCGCCCAATCCGCCCCAAATCCGTATCGCGCCCAACCCAGACTGTCCAGCCTGCTGCTTTCCGCCTCGTCGGCCCGGCCCAGCAGGTCCAGCGCCTCGGCGCGCAGCATCATCAGCGTGGCCAGCAGGGCCGCGTTTTCGTGCCGCGCGGAGGTGTTGAGATGCGGTGTCACCATCGACAGCGCGTCCTGCCCGCGACCCTGTGCCACGGCAAAGGCAGCCAGTTGCGAGGCGACAAAGGCGCGGTGGATGTCGGTGCCGGGCACCTGCGCGTAATAGTGATCGGCGGCGGTGAAATGATCCTGCGCCGCGCGGTCGTCCACACGCTGGGTCAAACGGCCCATCGCATAATGCGAGAACGCCATGCGGTGATCGTTCCAGCCCATGGTGCGCGCGATCTGAAGCGCCTGTTCGGCGGCGCGGCGGCGTTCGGGCGGGTTGGCCCCCGGCCCGAGCGCGGTCTGCACCGCCAGCACCCAGCTGCGCGGGGTGCTGCCCACGCGGCGCGGCGGCAGGTTCTGTCCGGCGGGATTGATCCGGGCCAGCACCGCGGGCAGGCGCGCGGCGACCTGACCCCGGGTCATGCCCGCGCTGAATTCTGGCGCATAGTAGATCCGCAGGATCATCATGTCATAGCCGGTCAGGACGGCATGGATGTTGTCGTCGTTGAACACGCTGTCATGCAGGCGGTACAGGTCGTTGAGCGGCCCCAACGCCTGTGCCAGTTCCTCGTGCAGGCAATCGCGCACCTCTTGCGGCGAGGCATCGGAGGGCAGGAAGATGCCCAGCCTTTCGCGCGTTCTGATCTTTCCCCAATCGGTGCGCTCGCTGCGCCGCGCCTTGCGATACTCGCTGACACGGGTGATGTTGGGCACCACGAAACAGGCGGCATGGGGCAGGTTGCGGCGGATGTCGGCGCGGGTAACGGCCTGAATGGTGACGTTGGCCTCGGGGCTGTCGGTCAGGTGGATGTCGATCCCGGCCTCGGCACGCAGGCGCGCCAGCAGCCGGTTGAGGTCCATCCCCATGCTGGCCGTCGGCTTGCCGGTCACGCGCACCGAAATGGGCCCTTCGAACCGCGAGAAGTATGGCAGCCGGCGTCCGGATTCCAGCGTGAAGGTCAGATCGAGGAAATCCTGCGCCAGATCCGAGTTCGACTGCACCGGCGGGGTGGGGCGCGGTACCGAGAATGTCTTCATCGGCGGCAAGGAGGTGTCGGAGAACGGCGCGGCCCTGCTGGCGGTTTCTGTCGGCACGGCGGGCATGCAGGCCCCCAGCATCAGGCAGACAGGCAACACGATGCGGCGCATCATGCGGTCGATCCCACCAGATCAAACGGGGCCGCTGCCTTGATGACCGGCGCAGAAGGAAAAAGCCCCGAGAAGGGGGTGCCAGGTGTCCCGGTCATGTTCTGCCTCGTTTCTTAATCGGTTGAGAGGACTTATGCCTGTCTTGATGTCGGCGTTAAGGGGTAACCGGGGCAGAAACTTGGCATTTCGCCTTGGTGGCAAGATGCTGACGGATGCCCGAACTCGTATCGTCATTTCAACGTGTTAGACTGGATTCTTGATGCGCGGAGCATAGCGGAATTGGTAAATCTTTGTGGCAAATCCCGCCGGCCAGCGGGATTTGCGGCCAATTGTGGCGAAAATGTGCCACCCCGCGGGCGAGGCGGTGTCGGGGTCACCCCCCGCGCCGGGCCATGAAGGCGAGACGCTCGAACAGGTGCACGTCCTGTTCGTTCTTGAGCAGCGCACCATGCAGTTTGGGCAGGGCGTTGGGGCCGTCGCGTTTCAGGTCCTCAGGCGTCAGATCCTCGGCCAGCAGCAGTTTCAGCCAGTCGAGCACCTCGGAGGTGGAGGGCTTTTTCTTGAGGCCCGCCATGTCGCGGATTTCGTAGAACTGGGTCAGGGCGGTGGTGAGCAACTGGTCCTTGATGCCGGGGTGATGCACCTCGACGATCTGCTTCATGGTCGCGGTGTCGGGGAAGCGGATGTAGTGAAAGAAACAGCGGCGCAGGAAGGCGTCGGGCAGTTCCTTTTCGTTGTTCGAGGTGATGATGACGATGGGGCGGTTGTCGGCGCGGATCGTCTCGCCGGTCTCGTAGACATAGAATTCCATCCGGTCGAGTTCCTGCAGCAGGTCGTTGGGAAACTCGATGTCGGCCTTGTCGATCTCGTCGATCAGCAGGACGACCTTTTCGGGGGCGGTGAACGCCTCCCACAGCTTGCCCTTGCGGATGTAGTTGCGCACGTCATGCACGCGTTCGTCGCCCAGCTGGCTGTCGCGCAACCGGCTGACGGCGTCGTATTCGTACAGGCCCTGCTGCGCCTTGGTGGTGGACTTGATGTTCCATTCGATCATCCGCAGACCCAGCGCATTTGCCACCTGGCGGGCCAGTTCGGTCTTGCCGGTGCCGGGTTCGCCCTTGACCAGAAGCGGACGTTCCAGCGTGACCGCCGCGTTGACCGCCACGGTCAGGTCTTCGGTTGCGACATAGGCCTTGGTGCCTGTGAATTTCATGGATCAGTAACCTCTATTTGCGCAGTGTTGCGGCCAACTTAGACTGCTGTGCCGATACGGGCAATGCGGCGTCGCAGTTTCGGTTATTGGGTAGTGACAAAGCGCCAAAGCAAGTGTATCTGCCAGCCCGAAGGGGGCGCCATATGCAACAGGAAAACCTGCAAGCCATTGGCCTTGATGAGGGAGCGGATATGAAAGCCGAAGTCTTTCTTCCCGACGATTATCGACCGGCGGAAGATGAACCATTCATGAACGAACGGCAGAGCGAGTATTTTCGCCGCAAGCTCGTTGCCTGGAGGACCGACCTGCTGGAGGACAGTCGTGACACGATCGAGGCGTTGCAGGAAGGCACCCGCAACATCCCCGATGTGACCGACCGCGCCAGCGAGGAAACCGACCGCGCGCTGGAACTGCGCACGCGGGACCGGCAGCGCAAGCTGGTCGCCAAGATCGACGCGGCGCTGCGCCGGCTGGAACAGGGCGAATACGGCTATTGCGAGGTGACCGGCGAGCCGATCAGCCTCAAACGGCTGGATGCGCGCCCCATCGCCACCATGAGCCTCGAGGCGCAGGAACGCCACGAGCGCCGTGAAAAGGTGCACCGCGACGACTGACCGCGCGGCACAGACGTGATTTCGGGAACGCCGGGGCTTTCGCTCCGGCGTTTTTCGTCTCAGAAGACGTTTCCATGGATATCTCGAAACTGAAGGTTCTGGTGATCGGTGGCGGCATTGGCGGGCTGGCCTCGGCCTGCGCGCTGGCGCAGCGCGGGGCGGATGTGACCGTGATGGAGCAGGCCCCCGCGATCAACGAGGTGGGCGCAGGAATCCAGATCAGCCCGAACGGCCTTGCCGTGCTGCGGGCGCTGGGTCTGGACGCGGCGCTGGCCGCCTGCGCGGTGCAGGGGCAGGCGGTCAGCCTGCGCGACTACCGGGGCCCCGAGGTGCTGCGCCTTGATCTGGGCAGGCTGTCGCGGCGGGATTACTATTTCGTGCACCGTGCCGATCTGATCACCTTGCTGGCAGATGCGGCGCGGGCGGCGGGGGTCACGATACGGCTGTTGCAACAGGTGCGTGACGTGGTGCCGGGGGATGTGCCGCAGGTGATCCTGCAGACCGGAGAGGTGTGCACGGCCGATCTGGTGATCGGGGCCGACGGGTTGCATTCGGTGCTGCGACCTGTGCTGAACGGCGAAGCGCGGCCGTTTTTCACCGGGCAGGTGGCCTGGCGCGCGGTGGTGCCCAATACCGAAAGGCGCGGCCCGCAGGTGCATGTCCACATGGGGCCGGGGCGGCATGTCGTCAGCTACCCTTTGCGCGATGGTGCGCAGATGAACCTTGTCGCGGTGCGCGAGCAGCGCGAATGGGTCGCCGAAAGCTGGACGCAAGGGGATGATCCCGACAACCTGCGCGCCGCCTTCGCCGATTTCGGCCCGGATGTGCGTGCGCTGCTGGCCGAGGTGGACAGCGTGCGGCAATGGGGCCTGTTCCGCCATCCGGTGGCCGCGCGCTGGCAGGGTGGCAACTGCGCGCTGCTGGGCGATGCCGCGCATCCGACCCTCCCGTTTCTGGCGCAGGGGGCCTGCATGGCGCTGGAGGATGCCTGGGGCCTGCTGCGCGGGCTGGACGGGGCGGCGGACCTGCCATCGGGGCTGACGGCCTATCAGGATTTGCGCGCGGCGCGGGCGACACGGGTGATCGCGGCGGCCAACGGCAACGCGTGGAAATATCACCTGAGCTTTCCGCCGCTGCGCGGGGCGGCGCATCTGGCGCTGCGGCTGGGCGGCGCGCTGGCACCGGGCCGCATGGTGCGGCAGTTCGACTGGCTGTACGAATATGACATCACCGACGCCTGAGGCCCGTGCCCGAAACGGCAATGCGGCGGTCAGTTGTCCAGCGTGATCCAGACCGGCACGTGATCCGAGGGCTTGTCGCGTCCGCGAATGTCGCGGTCGATCTGGCAGTCGGTCATCAGGTCGGCCACCCGCGGGCTGAGCAGGAAGTGATCGATTCGGATGCCCTCGTCACGGTTCCAGGCCCCGGCCTGATAATCCCAGAACGAATAATGCCCCGGACCCTGGTGACAGGCGCGAAACGCCTCGGTCAGGCCGAGGTTGGCGATCCGTCGAAAGGCCGCGCGGGATTCGGGACGAAACAGCGCGTCATCGCGCCATTTTTCAGGGCTTTTGGCGTCTTCGGCCTGCGGGATGATGTTGTAGTCGCCCGCCATCAGGAACGGTGTCTCGCTGTCCAGCAAGGCCTGCGCGCGGGCCTGCAGGCGTTCCATCCAACCCAGTTTATAGGCGTATTTTCCGCCCGCGACGGGCTGGCCGTCGCTGTCCAGCTCAACCGGATTGCCGTTGGGCAGATAGAGCCCGCAGATGCGGATCGCCTCGCGGCCCACGACCGTGGCCTCAATATAGCGAGCCTGCGCGTCGCCGTCGTCGCCGGGCAGGCCGCGGGTCACATCCTCTAGCGGGATTTTTGACAGAATCGCCACGCCGTTAAAGCTTTTTTGACCATGGGTTTCGACAGTGTAGCCACGATCTTCGAACAACTCATGGGGGAAGGCCTCATCGACCTTCTTGATTTCCTGAAGGATCGCGATGTCGGGCTGCGCCTCGTCCAGCCAGTCGCAGAGCGCGGGATGCCGCGCCTTGATGCCGTTGATGTTGAACGTCGCGATTTTCATGATCCGGCCCCTTTGCGCGTGGTCATTCTATCGCGCAGCGCAGGGCGGGCTGCAAGGGCGGCCGGGAAATTCGTGTGCGGGTAGAACGAATCGATTGACGCACACGCAATGCGGTATTTAAGTGATGAAGCGCAACCCAAAGGAGAGTAAGCCATGACTGCACTGTTGAAATTCATCCCCGAACCGAGCGACGCCAACGAGACCAGCCTGCTGGATGGCTGCGGGGTGGGCATGTTCTCGTCCGGTGCGGCACCGGTCTGTGGCGATATGCTGAGCGGAGAGGATGTGGCGCTGTTTTCATCAGGCGCGGCGCCCGTGACGGGCGAGCTGGTCGGGCTGTTCAGCTCGGGCGCGGCACCGGTGAGTGCGGGGCTGGCTGACGGCACCGGCACGCATCTGTTCTCGTCGGGCGCCTGAGCGCGGGCGGCGCGGGGCTGGGCAGGGCAGGGGGCCAGGCATGGCAGAGATCATCGCACTGCCCACCCGCCCGCGCGCGACGACGGGGGCCGCCGGGCAGGCGGCCCTTGTGGCCAGCTTTGCCCATGCGCGGCGCGGGCCGGATGACGTGCTGTGGCTGAAGGAAAACGCCGAATTGCTGAACGTGCTGGAAAGCACCGGGCAGGGCAGGGCCGATCTGCTGACGCCATACGAGGCTGCGTTCGCCGATCTGCCCGCGCGGTTCCGGTTCTTTCCGCAATACTACCGGTTCTTGCTGTCCATCGCGCTGGATCTCGAGGATATGGGCCTGCCCGGGGATGTGGCGGGGCCGATGGCGGCGCAGGTCGCGCGGGCCGGGCTGGCACAGGCGGAGCTGTCCGATCTGCAGCGGGCCGAGGCGCGTCGGCTGCTGGGCCGGCGTGGGCTGGGCCATACGGTGCGCGATCCCGGACTGGACGACCGGCTGCGCGCGTTCATTGCCCGCAGCCAGACCTTTGCCCTGCCCAACCGCAAGGCGGCGTATGAACTGACGCATATCCTGTTCTACCTGTCGGAATATGGGCGGTGCGATCCGGGTGTCGGGCCCGAGACGATCCGATCGCTGCATTTCGCGGGGCTGGTGGCGCTGCTGGAGCATAATGCCGATCTGCTTGCGGAAATCTGCATCGCGCTGCGCTTTGCCCGCGTGACCCCGCCGCCGGCGTGGGAGGCATGGGTGTCGGCCCGGCGGCAGACGGTTCGGATGGGGACAGGGGCGCAGGCGGTGCTGCCCGACAGCTATCATGAGTGGCTGATGGCCGAATGGATGCGTGGACTTGGCGGGGCGGCGCTGTTTGCGGGGCGCTATGGGCCGGGACGGATCAGTTTCCACATGCCCCCGCCCGACGGGCCGCTGCGCGATATCTCGCGCGTGCTGATCGGGTTGGGCGGGGCGCGGAAGGGAGCCTGGTCGCGGATGCGGCCACATATCACTGTCGCGCTGGACCCGACCGCCATGGCGACGCTGGCGCTTGCCGAAAGATCACATCAATTCGAGGCGTTCTTCAGCTATTTCGCCCGCGCCTGAAGCAACCTGTCAGATCGAGAACGACGTTCCACACCCGCAGGATGCCGTGGCATTGGGGTTTTCGATCACAAACCGCGCGCCGATCAACTCTTCGCTGAAATCGATCACGGCCCCGGCCAGAAACGGCAAAGACACGGAATCGACCACAACCTTCTGCCCCTGACCTTCCAGGACCAGATCATCCTGCGCCGGAGCGTCCAGCCGGATATCATACTGAAACCCCGAGCATCCGCCGCCTTCGACCGCGACGCGCAGGGCATGGCCCTGATCGGCGGCGGCGATCTCGGCCAGCCGTTCAAAGGCGCGCGGGGTGACGGAGGGGGGCAGTTGCATGGCGATCCTCGGGAGCGTTTTGGTCCTGAAACGAATATGTCGCTCAATGCCCCGCATTTCAAGGGGCTGGCATGGGCCGGGCGTGCCGCGCGGGGTTGTTCCGGTACCCCGCCACGGGTTAACTGCGCGCAAGATCCGCAGGCAAAGGACCGCGCCCGTGACCCTACAGCCCTATGCCAGCCGCCCCGAGCGTTCGCGCGGGCGGGTGTTTGCCGAAGAGGAAAGCGCCTTTCGCTCGTGTTTTCAGCGCGACCGCGACCGGATCATCCATTCCAGCGCCTTTCGCCGCCTGAAACACAAGACGCAGGTGTTCGTCGAACACGAAGGCGATTATTTTCGCACCCGGCTGACCCATTCGATCGAGGTGGCGCAGGTGGCGCGGACCATCGCCGGGGTGCTGGGGCTGAACCTCGAGCTGACCGAGGCGGTGGCGCTGGCGCATGATCTGGGCCACACGCCCTTTGGTCACACCGGCGAGGATGCGCTGTCTGCCCTGATGGCCCCCTATGGCGGGTTCGATCACAACGCGCAGGCGATCCGCATCGTCACCGCGCTGGAGCGCCATTACGCCGAATGGGACGGGCTGAACCTGACATGGGAGACGCTGGAAGGCATCGCCAAGCACAATGGCCCGGTGACCGGGGATATCCCTTGGGCGCTGGAGGCGTGCAACGCGATGATTGACCTGGAACTGCACAGCCATGCCAGCGCCGAGGCGCAGGTGGCCGCATTGTCCGACGATATCGCCTATAACAACCACGATCTGCACGATGCTTTGCGCGCGGGGCTGTTCACAGTTGATGACCTGTGCGGCCTGCCGATCCTGGGCCACTGCTTTGCGCAGGTCGACGCGGCCTATGCGGGGCTGGACCCCGACCGCCGCCAGCACGAGGGGCTGCGGCGCTTTTTCGGCGTGCTGGTGGGCGACGTGATCAACGTCAGCCAAGCCAATCTGAGCGCCAGCGGCGCGCGCGATGTCGAGGGCATCCGGGCCGCGGGGCGGATGATGGTGCAGTTCTCGCCCGGTCTGTGGGCGGATTTGCAGGAAATCCGAAAGTTTCTGTTCACCCATATGTATCGCGCGCCCTCGGTTGTTGAAATGCGGTCGCAGGTCACGCAGGTGATCAAGGCGCTGTTTCCCCTCTATATGGCCGATACCACGCTGTTGCCCAAGGCATGGCAGGCCGATGTGGCGCGCGTGACCACCGAGGCCGATCTCGCCCGGATCGTCAGCGACTACATCTCGGGCATGACCGATCGTTTTGCCTTGCAGGATTATCACCGGCTGACCGGCCAAAGCGTGCCGGTGGGCCGACACGGGGTGTGACGGGCGCGGCTGAAACGTCTGCCTGACGGCACGCCCGGCCGGGCCGCGCGCGTCCCGAGCCACGCATTGACGCGGGCGCGTTTGCTGGTAAACCCGCGCCAAGCGAAAGGATTGTGCGCATGAACCTCTTTACCCAATTGCGTGAGCTGGTGATCGACAGCCTGACCCGCATGGTGGATGCGGGCGATCTGCCTGCCGGGCTGGACATGGCGGCGGTGACGGTCGAGCCGCCGCGCGATGCGGCCCATGGCGACATGGCCACCAATGCCGCGATGGTGCTGGCCAAGCCCGCCGGGAAAAAGCCGCGCGACATTGCCGAGGCGCTGGCTGCCCTTCTGCGGGCGGACCCGCGCATCACCAGCGCCGATGTGGCGGGCCCCGGGTTCCTGAACCTGCGGCTGTCGGACGTGGTGTGGCAGGGTGTGGTTGCACAGGTGCTGGAGCATGGCGCGGATTTCGGACGCTCGGCCATGGGGCAGGGCAAGCGCGTGAACGTGGAATATGTCAGCGCCAACCCCACCGGGCCGCTGCATGTTGGCCACACGCGCGGCGCGGTCTTTGGTGATGCGCTGGCCAGCCTGCTGGACTACGCGGGCTTTGATGTGACGCGCGAATACTACATCAACGATGGCGGCGCACAGGTCGATGTTCTGGCGCGGTCCGTCTACCTGCGCTATCTTGAGGCGCACGGGCAGGAAGTCGCTTTCGTCGATGGCACTTACCCCGGCGATTACCTGATCGCCGTCGGCGCGGCCCTCAAGGACAAGGTGGGCGATGCCTTTGTGGACCAGCCCGAGGATGTCTGGCTGGAACAGGTGCGCGACTTTTCCACCGATGCGATGATGGCCTTGATCCGCGAGGATCTGAAGGCGCTTGGCGTCGAGATGGACCGGTTTTTCAGCGAGAAGTCGCTCTATGGCACCGGGTTGATCGAGGCGGCGATCGACGCGCTGCGCGCCAAGGGGCTGATCTACAAGGGGGTGCTGGAGCCGCCCAAGGGCAAGGCCCCCGAGGATTGGGAGCCGCGCGAGCAGACGCTGTTCAAATCCACCGAGCACGGCGATGACGTGGACCGACCGATCATGAAATCGGATGGCGCCTGGACCTATTTCGCGCCCGATATCGCCTATCACTATGACAAGGTCGAACGCGGCTATGACCTGCTGATCGACGTGTTTGGGGCGGATCACGGCGGCTATGTCAAACGGATGAAGGCGGCGGTCTCGGCGCTGTCGGATGGCCGCGTGCCGCTGGACATCAAGCTGACGCAGCTGGTCAAGCTGTGGCGCAACGGCGAGCCCTTCAAGATGTCGAAACGCGCGGGCAATTTCGTGACCCTGCGCGATGTGGTCGATCAGGTCGGCCCCGGCGTCACGCGGTTTCACATGCTGACGCGCAAGAACGACGCGCCGCTGGATTTCGATTTCGCCAAGGTGCTGGAGCAATCAAAGGACAACCCGGTTTTCTATGTGCAATATGCCAATGCGCGGGTGAACTCGGTCATCCGCAAGGCCGAAGAGGCGGGGATCGCGGCGGATGATGCTACCCTGCGGGCGGCCGATCTGGCCCTGCTGACGGACGAGGCCGAGCAGGCGGTGATGAAAAAGCTGGCCGAATGGCCGCGTCTGGTCGAGATCGCCGCGCGCACGAACGAGCCGCACCGGATCGCATTCTACCTCTACGAATTGTCCAGCAGTTTCCACGCGCTGTGGAACCGCGGCAATGACGATGCGTCGATGAGGCTGCTGCAAGAGGGCGATGCGGCCACATCCCAGGCCAAAATTGCCCTTGCCCGGTCCGTCGCCGTTGTCATTTCCGCAGGTCTTGGTATTCTTGGCGTCGAACCGGCGAAAGAGATGCGGTAAAAACCGCGCGGCCGGGCGACCCTGAGGCAGCAAGAAACCGCGACGACACCGTATCGTCGGCGGCAGTGAGGCGAAAATGGCGGATTACTACGCGGATGCGCAGGGCGAGCAGCCTGCGCAGAGCGCATCGATTGGCACCCTGGCCAATTGGGTGGGCGCGGCAATCTCGGTTGCGTTGATCATCGGTATCGCGGTCTGGGGCTACAAGTTGCTGGTGCGCGATGTCAGCGGCGTGCCCGTGGTGCGCGCCGCCGAAGGTCCGATGCGGATACAGCCCGACGATCCGGGCGGGCGACCGGCCGATCATCAGGGGCTTGCGGTCAATGCTGTGGCTGCCGTGGGCACCGCCGCCGATCCGGCGGACCGGCTGGTTCTGGCCCCGCGTGCCACCGATCTGACGGATGAGGACGCGCCTGCGGCCTTATTGTCGGTCAGCCTCGATACGCAGCCCAAGGAGGTGCAATCCAATGCCGAAGCTGGCGAAGTGTCCGGGGATGACCCGGTGCAGGTGTCGGCTGGCGTGGATGATCTGGTGGCGCAACTGACCAACGGGGCCACGCCGCTGTCGGCCGCGGATGGCATGGACGAGACAGCCGCGGACGACGAGGCGCAGGATGCCCCCCGCACCGACCGGCCAACCACGGGCTTGTCGCGGTCGCTGCGCCCGCAGCTGCGCCCGGCCGGAGTGGCGCAGCGGGTGGCCAGCATCGACCCGGCCGCGGGTCTGACCACGACCGTCAAGGATATCGACCCGACCGAAATTCCCACCGGCACCCGTCTGGCCCAGCTTGGTGCCTATGACAGCGGCGATCTGGCCCGATCCGAGTGGGACCGCCTTCAGGCGCGGTTCGGCGAATACATGCAGGGCAAGGATCGCGTGATCGAGCGGGCGGAATCGGGCGGGCGCACCTTCTATCGCCTGCGCGCCATGGGGTTCGAGGATCTGGCCGATGCGCGGCGGTTCTGCGCGGCCTTCGTGGCCCAGAATTCCGACTG
Organism: Lacimonas salitolerans; assembly: GCF_042677865.1. NCBI lineage: Bacteria > Pseudomonadati > Pseudomonadota > Alphaproteobacteria > Rhodobacterales > Paracoccaceae > Lacimonas > Lacimonas salitolerans. The sequence continues at coordinate 48,912 of NZ_JBHUDD010000156.1, forward strand.
CATCCCCGTGGTGACGCGGTGAGCACGCGCTTTGGCGCGACCATTCTGGACGCTGCCGGGCTGCGCCTGAGCGCGGAGGAGAAACGGTTCTTCGCCGATGCCAACCCGTTTGGCTTCATCCTGTTCGCACGCAACATCGACACGCCCGAGCAGGTGCGCGCGCTGTGCGCCGAGATGCGCGCGGCGGTGGGCCGCGAGGCCCCGATCACGATCGATCAGGAAGGCGGCCGCGTGCAGCGCCTGCGCGGGCCGCGCTGGCGCGAATGGCTGCCGCCGCTGGAGCATGTGCAGCGCGCAGGCGCGCAGGCCGATCGGGCGATGTACCTGCGGTACCGGATCATCGCGGATGAGCTGCACGCGCTGGGGATCGACAGCAATTGTGCGCCGATGGTCGATGTGGCCACGCCCGACACCCACGGGTTTCTGAAAAACCGCTGTTACGGCTTTGACGCAGGCACCGTGGCGCGGCTTGGCCGTGCGGCGGCCGAGGGGATGCTGGCGGGCGGCGTGCTGCCGGTGCTGAAACACATCCCCGGCCATGGGCGCGCGGTGGTGGACAGCCATTTCGACCTGCCGGTGGTGGCCGATGATGTCGCCACTTTGGACGCCAGCGATTTCGCGCCGTTCAAGGCGCTGAACGATCTGCCGATGGGGATGACCGCGCATCTGGTCTATGCCGCGCTGGACGAGGCCCCCGCCACCCTGTCGCCCCGCGTCATGGGGCTGATCCGCGACCAGATCGGCTTTGACGGGCTGATCATGACCGATGACATCTCGATGAAGGCACTGTCGGGCAGCCTTTGCGACCTGTCGCGGGCGGCGCTGGATGCGGGCTGCGACGTGATCCTGCATTGCAACGGCACGCTGGACGAACGCCGCGCCGTGGCCGAGGCCGCAGGGGCAATGACGGACGCAGCGCAGGCCCGGGCCAACCGTGCGCTGGCCGCGCGCCGTGCGCCGGATGCGGTTGACATCCCCGCCCTTGCGGCCAAGCTGGAGGCGCTGATGAACGGGCGCCCGGATGACTGACGATCGCTTTGACACCCCCCCCGATGCCGACAGTGTCGCCGCGCGGATGGCCGCCGAGGCGCTGATCGTCGACGTGGATGGGTTCGAGGGCCCGCTGGACCTGCTGCTGACGCTGGGCCGGACGCAAAAGGTGGACCTGCGCAAAATCTCGATCCTGCATCTGGCGCAGCAATACCTGGCCTTTGTGGAACAGGCCAAGGCGCTGCGGCTGGAACTGGCGGCGGATTACCTGGTGATGGCGGCGTGGCTGGCGTTTCTGAAATCGCGGCTGCTGCTGCCCCCCGATCCGGCCGAGGATGGCCCGTCGGGCGAGGAAATGGCCGCGCATCTGGCGTTTCAGCTTGAGCGTCTGCAAGCGATGCGCGACATGGCCGCCCGGCTGATGGGGCGCGATCAGAAGGGGCGCGATTTCTTTGCCCGCGGCATCCCCGAAGGCGTCGCGCGGGTGCGGCGGGTGAATTACACCGCCACGCTGCTGGACCTGATGCAGGCCTATGCGCGCATCCGCACGCGCGACGAATTCCGCCCTTACATGATGGATCGCGACCGGGTGTTCACGATGGAGCAGGCGCTGGAGCGGATGCGCGGGCTGATCGGCTTTGCGGGCACATGGACCGATATCTCGACCTATCTGCCCGAAGGCTGGGGCGCAGACCCGGTGCGCCTGCGCTCGGCCACGGCATCGACCTTTGCCGCTTCGCTGGAACTGGTCAAGGAGGGCAAGGTGGAACTGCGCCAGTCCGACACTTTTGCCCCGATCCAGTTGCGCCGGACAGGAGACCGCGATGGACGATGAGCAAGAGGCGATGCAGGGCCCGTCGCTGTTCGAGGCCCCGCCGATGGGCGAGCAGGAACGCATGGTCGAGGCGATCCTGTTCGCCACTGCCGAGCCCGTGACGGTGCGCGAGCTGAATGACCGGATGCCCCATGGCTGCGATGCGGCCGAGGCGCTGGCGCATCTGCGCAAACGCTATGACGGCCGCGGCGTGCGGGTGGTGCGGGTGGGCGATGCCTGGGCGATACGCACGGCGCCGGACCTTGCCTTCCTGATGCAGAAGGAGACGGTCGAGACCCGCAAGCTGAGCCGTGCCGCGATCGAGACTTTGGCGATCATCGCCTATCACCAGCCAGTCACGCGCGCCGAGATCGAGGAGATTCGCGGCGTGGCTGTGAGCCGGGGCACGGTGGATCAGCTTCTGGAGATGGAGTGGATCCGGTTTGGCCGCCGGCGCATGACGCCGGGACGGCCTGTGACTTTCGTGGTGACGCAGGCGTTTCTGGATCAGTTCGGGCTGGAATCGGCCCGCGATCTGCCGGGGCTGAAAGAGCTGCGTGCCGCAGGGCTGCTGGACAACCGGCCCCCCCCGGGCGCCATGCCCCAGATCGGCGACGGTGACACGGATGCCGAGGAGGAAACCGACGGAGGCCAGAGCGAGCTGTTCGAGGATTGACCGGCTTTTTCGCGCCGATGCCCTGAAATCTGCGCATTTTCCTGCTATGTAAGGGAAACAAGGACGGGAGAGCAGGATGAACGCCAATCAACTGATCAACATGGTGATGCGCTTGTTCATGCGCAAAGTGGTCAACAAGGGTATCAGCGCTGGCATGAACCGCATGGGTGGTGGCGCCAAACCGCGCGAAGAGATGACGCAGGCCGAACGCCAGCAGGCCCGCAAGGGCAAGCAGGCGGCGCAGACCGCGCGCAAGGCGGCGCGGGTGAGCCGTCGCATGGGCAAGTTCTGAACCGAGAATTTTCGTCCGAAAATTCTCGCGTGGGGCTGCCGGGTGCGTCGGAAAATTTTCGCCCGAAAATTTTCCTGCTCCGCTCAGGGCGTGTGGAAATGCTTGGACAACTTCAGCCCCTGGCCCTGATAGTTCGAGGCGATCCCGGCCCCGTAGACCTGTCGAGGCACTTGCGACATCCGCTCATACACCAACCGGCCCACGATCTGCCCGTGTTCCAGCACGAAGGGTGCTTCGTGGCAGCGGACCTCAAGCACGCCGCGTGATCCGGCCCCGCCTGCCGCATCATGGCCGAAACCCGGATCGAAGAAACCGGCGTAATGCACCCGGAACTCGCCCACCATGGCGATATAGGGGGCCATTTCGGCGGCATGGTCGGGCGGGATATGCACCGCCTCGCGGCTGACGAGAATATAGAAGGCACCGGGATCGAGGATGATCAGCCCGTCGTGGGCGATGACCTCTTCCCAGAACTCCGCCGGGTCATAGGCCCCGATCCGGTCCAGATCGATCACCCCGGTATGGGGCTTGGCGCGATAGCCCACCAGCCCCCGTGGCCCCGGGGTCAGGTCCACCGAAAAACCAAGGCCGTCGTGAATGACAGCCTCGCCATCGACCAGCCGCTGATCGGCGTGCAGCGCGTGAAGCGCGGCGTCATCCAGCACGGCCTGGCCCTGCCGGAACCGGATCTGGTTGAGCCGCATGCCGGGGCGCACCAGCACAGAGAATGAGCGCGGGCAGATCTCGGCGTAAAGCGGCCCGGTATAGCCTGCGGGAATGCGATCGAACTCGACCCCGCCATCGCTGACCACGCGCGTGAGCAGGTCCAGCCGCCCGGTCGAGCTTTTGGCATTGGCGACGGCGTGGATGTCGTGCGGCAGGGCCAGCCCCTCCATCAAGGGCACAAGATAGACACAGCCCTTTTCCAGCACGGCGCCCTGGGTCAGGTCGATGCGGTGCATCTCGAACCGTTCCAGCCGGTCGGTGACGCGGCGCCCATGCCCCGCAAGAAACGAGGCGCGCACGCGGTAGGCCACATCACCCAGGCGCAGATCAAGGCTGGCGGGCTGCACCTGACCCTCGCTCAGCGGCTGATCCAGCCGGATCGCGCCGCCGGCGCACAGGTCTTCGATCTGCTGGCTGGCAAGTACCCCTGTCATCCCATCCCCCGGATTTTCGCATCGTTTTGCAGGACTGTGTGCGTGGTTTGCAAGGGCAAACGGGCAGCATGGCGATCAGGGAAGATGTGGGGGAGGGTGTTCATGGTCGGGCTAGCAGGATTCGAACCTACGACCTCCCGTCCCCCAGACGGACGCGCTACCAGACTGCGCTATAGCCCGACGTGGGGGTCTTCTTACTGGTTTTATGTGCGGGGGCAAGGGCGAAATTCGGGATTCTGTCAGTCGCGGATGTTTTGCGCCATGCGGGTGCGCAGACGCGCCAGATCGTCCCGCGCTGCGGCCAGTTCCGGGCGGCTGGCGGCGGGCAAGGGCGTGCGGCGTGTCACCAGAACGGTCAGAAGTCCGGGCGGCGCGGCAATCTGATCCAGTGGCGGGGTGTCGGGCACATCGACCGCAATGGGGGAGGGGGGCGTTTCAGCTTCGGGCTCGTCTGCGGCAGGGATGTCTGCCGGCGGTTCCGTTGCAGTGGTCGGTCGCTCGTCGGGATCCGGGCCCGGGCGCAGAAACCCGGGCAGGGTGGTCGCGTCAGGAGCAGGGGGGGCAGCGGGCAGATCGGTGTCCTGTGTCGCTGCGTCATCCGTCGGGTCGGATGCGTCTGCGGTTTCGGGCATGTTGGTCGGTGCGGGGGGGGCTGCAACCGAGTTGGACGCGGTCGCATCATCGCCTTGCGCCACGAGGTCGTCGGGCGCGGGGTCGCGCGGGGTATCGGGCTGCGTTTCCGAGGCGGTATCAGGTTGCGATGCGTGCTCTGCATCGTCCGAGGCCCCGGTCACCGGATCGGGCACGGCCGGCTCCGGCAAGGCCGGTTCCGGCTCTTGCTGGTCCCGTGGCTCCGGGTCGAGATGCGCGGCCTCTGTCAGGTCTTCGCCATCCGTCGCCTCGGGCGGTTCGGTGGGGGGGGCAGGCTCGGGGTCGCGGTTGCGTTGAAAGGCGATCACCGTCGCCTCCTGGGCGATCTCTTCGGCATGTTCGAACGCGGCATAGGTGTCGCCCGCATCGAAGATGTCATCGTCATCGGCCATGCTGCCCGCTGCTGCGGCGCTGATCTCGTCCAGCGGCTGGGACAGGCCAGTGACATACTTGATGCCTTGCTCGCGCAGGATTTTCTGCACGCCCTTGATGGTCATGCCGTCGTCATGCAGCAGTTTCTTGATGCCGCCCAGCAGCATCATGTCGTCGGGGCGGTAATAACGGCGTCCACCGGCGCGCTTGACGGGTTTGACCTGCGTGAACTTGCTTTCCCAGAACCGCAAAACGTGGGCAGGCTTGTCCAGCCAGTCCGCAACCTCGCTGATGGTGCGGAACGCGTCGGGGGATTTTGGCATGGACGTGCTCCCTGACTCAGGTCTTGTTGCCGTCGGCCACGCGGTCCTTCATCAGATGCGAGGGGCGAAAGGTCAGCACGCGGCGCGGGTTGATCGGCACTTCTTCGCCGGTCTTGGGATTGCGGCCCACGCGGGCGGCCTTGTCGCGGACGGAAAAGGTGCCAAAGGACGATATCTTGACCTGCTCGCCCTGCACCAGCGCGTCCGACATATGGTCAAGAACGGATTCGACCAACTGGCTGGCATCGTTGCGCGACAGGCCCACCTCGCGGTAGATGGCCTCGCTCAGATCCATTCGTCTCAAGGTTTTCCCGGTCATCCACATATCCCCTGCGATTTTGGCGATGATAGGGGCAGGGCAATTTCCGAGTCAATATCAATGGTTTGGCCAGCGGTTTTTACCCGGCCAAATTGGCGCCTACCAGCGCAGCACCACCGCGCCCCATGCCAGACCGCCACCGATCGCCTCGGTCACGATCAGATCGCCCTGCTTGATCTGACCGCGCGCGCGGCCCACCGACAGGGCCAGGGGAATCGATGCCGCCGAGGTGTTGCCGTGATCCTGCACCGTGACGACGACGTGATCCATTGGCAGGTTCATCTTTTTCGCGGTGCCCTGGATGATGCGGATATTGGCCTGATGCGGCACGATCCAGTCGATATCGCCATTGTCCAGCCCGGCCTTGTCGAGCGCGGTCTGCGCGGTCTGGGCCAGCTTTTCGATGGCGTGGCGAAATACCTCGCGGCCTTCCATTCGCAGATACCCGCTGTGCCCGGTCGAGACACCGCCGTCGACATAGAGCACATCGCGGTGCCGCCCGTCCGAGTTCAGGTCGGTCGACAGGATGCCGCGGTCGTCGGTGGTGCCGGTGCCCTGCTGCGCCTCGAGCACCAGCGCGCCCGCGCCGTCGCCGAACAGCACGCAGGTGCCCCGGTCGGTCCAATCCATGATCCGGCTGAAGGTTTCGGCCCCGATCACCAGCACGCGCTGCGCCTGACCCGAGATGATCAGCGCGTTGGCATTGGCCAGCGCGAACACGAAGCCGGCGCAGACTGCCTGCACGTCGAAGGCAAAACCGCGGGTCATGCCCAGGTTGGCCTGCACCATGGTCGCGGCGGCGGGAAAGGTCAGATCGGCGGTCGATGTCGCCAGGATGATCGCATCCAGATCGTCGGCCGCCATCCCGGCATCGTCCAGCGCGGCGCGTGCGGCACGGGTGGCCAGTTCGGATGTGGTCTGGCCTTCAGCGGCGAAATGGCGGCGTTCGATGCCGGATCGGGCCCTGATCCACTCGTCGCTGGTGTCCAGTGATGCTTCGAATTCACCGTTTTCGACGACGCGGTCGGGCAGGTAGTGCCCGACGCCCCGTACGACTGCGCGGATCGTCATGCGGCCCCGTCCTTGTGGTTTGTCATTTCTTCCAGTTGCGACGTGGCGGCGGCCACCCGCGCGGCCAGCTTTTCGGAAAATCCGCTTTGCGCCAGTTGAAAGGCCAGCTTGACCGCTGCCGACACACCGGTTGCATCCGCCGAACCATGCGATTTCACGACCGTGCCGTTCAGCCCCAGAAACACGCCACCATTTACCCGCCGCGGATCGATCCGTTTCTTCAGCCGTTGCAACGAGGTGTAGGCCAGAATCGACGCAAACCGGGACAGCGGCGTATATTTGAACGCCTCTTTCAGCAGGTCACCGATCAGGCTGGCCGTGCCTTCGCCGGTCTTGAGCGCGATATTGCCGGTGAAGCCGTCGGTCACGATCACGTCGCAGCGGTCGCCGGGGATATCGCCGCCTTCGACGAAGCCCACGAAATCGAACCGCGCCTTGTCGGCATTGGCCGAGATCAGGTCATGCGCGGCCTTCAACTCGGCCCGGCCCTTGTGCTCTTCGGTGCCGACGTTCAGCAACCCGATGCGGGGACGATCCAGATCGAGGCCGTTGCGGGCATAGGACGACCCCATCAGCGCGTATTGCAGCAGGTCATGGGCATCGGCCCGGATATCCGCGCCCACGTCCAGCATCACGTTGAAACCCTGAGGGTTGCGCGATGGCCACAGCACGGCGATGGCGGGGCGGTTGACCCCGGGCAGCTTTTTCAGCCGCACCATCGACAGCAGCATCAGCGCGCCGGTATTGCCGCAGGACACGCAGACCGTGGCCTCGCCCGCGCGCACGCAATCAAGCGCGGACCACATCGAGGTGTTCTGCCCGTGCCGCATCACGTGGCTGGGCTTGTCCGCCATTTTGACGACGTCGTCGGCATCGCGCATCTCGCAGCGGCCCGCAAGGTTGCGCCGCTTGGCCACAAGCCGCTCAAGCTCGGCCTTGGGGCCGTGCAGGATAAACCCGATGTCGGGGTTTTTCTTTGCGGACAGGGAAATACCGGCGACAACCGTCGCCGGACCCTTGTCACCACCCATGGCGTCAACGGAAATGACGATACGTCCGCTACCCGTGAGGGACTGATGCTGCGCGCCAGTCATGCGGACAATCGACCCCTCTGCGGTCAGGCCGCGTCTTCGTCCAGATCAACCTCGTCGACCATGGCGACGACTTCGCGGTCGGCATAGTGACCGCAGGATGCGCACACGTGGTGGGGGCGCTTGAGCTCGCCACAGTTGGAGCATTCGTTGGGGTTTGCCGCAACCAGCGCATCATGTGCGCGGCGGTTGTTGCGGCGCGATTTCGAGACTTTGTTCTGTTGGACGGCCATGTCACAACCTTTATTCCTGCGGCGCGCTGCGCCATGTTTCACAAGGGTTTGGGGGCACTTACAAGAGAGTGTCGTGCATGTCCAACCCTGAATCCGATGGAGGCCGGAAAATACTGTGTTTGCGCGCCGTGGCAAGCGGTTTTTTGCGAGCGCGGCAAGGCGTTGATCAGTCGTCCTTTTTCAGCGAATCGCGCAGCGCCGCAAGCCCGGCAAAGGGTTTGGTGTCCTCGTCGCGCAAGGGCTCGGCCCCCGGTTCGGTCACCACCACGTCGCCCGGCCCGGCATCCGGGGCGCGCGGGTACAGCGGCAACGCCAGCGCCAGCGCCTCGGCCATCACGCGGGTCAGGTCGATGTAGTCGGGCAGGGGCTCTGCGGTGTCATCCTCGGGCATCTCGACCTCTTCACCCTCGGGGATCTCGGGCATCTGCGCCAGGTAGCGGCGGGTCACATCCTCTTGCAGCCGGGTGCTGACCGGTGCCAGCGTGACAACGCAGGGCTGCGTGACCGTGGCCCCCAGATGCCCGTCCAGCCGCCAGTCGCGCGCGCCCTCGGGGCGGATCTGCCCCTTGAAGGACAGTTTGCGCAGACCCGACAGGCCCAGTTCCTGTGCCATGACGCTGTTTTGCTCGGCCGTTGGACGCAGATCGAAGTCTATCCCGCGATTGGGCGGCAGATCGGCCACGCGGAATCGATTTGTGGCTTTTGTCATTGGTACGCTTCCATTCTTGAACCCTGACGGTTCCTTGTATAATCGGGATAGAAGGCACGGTGTGCCATGGCAAGGGGGGCGTTGATGGTCCGCAAGATCGCTGCAATTCTGTGCGTGCTGGTGGTGGCGGGGTGTTCCTCGGTCTATCGCAACCACGGGTATGTCCCCAAGGACGAAGAGCTTTCCGAGATCGTGGTGGGCGTCGACACACGCGACAGCGTGGCCGAGGCCGTGGGCACGCCTGCCTCAAGCGGCGTGCTGGACAGCTCGGGGTATTACTATGTTCAAAGCCGTGTGCGGCATTTCGCCTATCGCCGTCCCGAGGTGATCAGCCGCGAGGTTCTGGCCATCAGCTTTGACACTGGCGGCGTGGTGCGCAACATCGAACGCTTCGGGCTGGAGGACGGACAGGTCGTGCCGATCGCACGCCGGGTGACCGAAACCACCAGCAGCGACAATGGATTCCTGCGCCAGCTTCTGCGCAACCTGGGCAACTTTTCCGCTGGCACCTTCCTTGACTGACCTGCGTTAGCGTCGTCAGCCTGTCACATCTTGTATGCTAGGCGCTGCGCAGCTACAATTTGCGCAGCGGGGCATGACAGGATGGCCGCAATGACGAGCATGAAACGCGGTCGCTACCATGCGCGACTGGCAGAAACGGCCGACGATCTGACCAAGGCGCAGCGCCTGCGCCATCTGTGTTTTCACGGTGATGACGGGCAGGATGCAGACCGGTTTGATGACATCTGCGCCCATATCCTTGTGGAAGAGGGGAAAACCGGGCGGCTGGTCTGTTGCTTTCGCTTCCTGCCGCTGACCGACGGGGCCGAGATTGATCGCTGTTATTCCGCGCAGTATTACAACCTGTCAAGCCTGCGCGACTTTGCCGGCCCGATGGTCGAACTGGGCCGGTTCTGCATCCACCCGGACCTGAAAGACCCCGATATCCTGCGCGTGGCCTGGGGGGCGATGACCGCCTATGTCGATCAGCATGGCGTCGAACTGCTGTTTGGCTGTTCGTCCTTCAAGGGCACCGAGGCGGGTGACTACCTGGATGCCTTTACCGTGTTGCGCGACCGCCATCTGGCCCCCAAGCGCTGGTTGCCCCGGGTCAAGGCCCCGCGCGTGTTCCGTTTTGGTCAGTTGCTGCGGCGCAAGCCGGATGCGAAGCTGGCGATGTTGCGGATGCCGCCGTTGTTGCGGACCTACCTGCTGATGGGCGGCTGGGTCAGCGATCATGCGGTGGTCGATGTGCAGATGAACACGCTGCACGTGTTCACCGGGCTTGAGATCAAGGCGATCCCACCCGCGCGCAAAAGGCTGCTGCGGGCGGTCGCCGGATAAGGGCGCTTGACGCGGCACGGGGGCTTGGATAGCTGGCGCATATGGCGCGCGCACCCCTTCTCCAACTCAATGACATCTCGCTGACCTTCGGCGGCGATCCCGTGTTTGACGACCTGTCGTTGGTGGTCCATCCGGGCGACCGTGTGGCCCTTGTGGGGCGCAACGGGTCAGGCAAATCCACCCTGATGAAGGTCATGGCCGGGCTGGTCGAGGCCGATCGTGGCGACCGGGTGATCACGCCGGGCGTGGCCGTGGGCTACATGGAACAAGACCCCGACATGGCCGGGTTTGCCACCTTGGGCGATTACGCCGCCAGCGAGCTGGACCCCGGCGAGATGTACCGGGTCGAAATGGCGGGCGAGGGGCTGAAGTTCGACCCCGACCGCCCCGTCAGCACCGCCTCGGGGGGGGAGCGGCGGCGCGCGGCGCTGGCCAAGCTTATGGCCGAGGCGCCCGAGCTGATGCTGCTGGACGAGCCGACCAACCATCTGGACATCCAGGCAATCGGCTGGCTGGAGGAAGAGCTGCGCCAGACCCGCGCGGGCTTTGTCCTGATCAGCCACGACCGCGCGTTCCTGCGGGCGCTGACGCGCGCAACCCTGTGGATCGACCGCGGACAGGTGCGCCGCCGTGAAGAGGGGTTCGAGGGCTTCGAGGCCTGGCGCGACAAGGTCTGGGAAGACGAGGATGTCGCCCGCCACAAGCTGAACCGCAAGATCAAGTCCGAGGCGCGGTGGGCCGTCGAAGGCATCAGCGCCCGGCGCAAGCGCAATCAGGGCCGGGTACGCGCGTTGCAGGATCTGCGCGCCGAACGCGCCTCGCAGATCAAGCGGCAGGGCACCGCCGCCATGGCGCTGGAGCAGGGGCCGAAGTCGGGCCGCAAGGTGATCGAGGCGCAAGGCATTTCAAAGGCTTATGACGACAAGGTGATCCTGCACCCGTTCGATATCCGAATCCTGCGCGGTGACCGGGTGGCGTTTGTCGGGCCCAATGGCGTGGGCAAGACCACGCTGCTGAAACTGCTGATGGCCGAGATCGAGCCGGATACCGGCACCGTCACGCATGGCACCAACCTTGTGCCCGCCATTTTCGATCAGGCCCGCGCGCAGCTTGATCCGGAAATGACGCTGTGGGACAGCCTGACCGGCGATCCCGACATGCGCGTTTCGGGCAAGGCCGACCAGATCCTGGTACGCGGCCAGCCCAAGCACGTGATCGCGTACCTGAAGGATTTCCTGTTCGACGAGGCGCAGGCCCGCGCGCCGGTCAAGTCCTTGTCAGGCGGCGAAAAAGCGCGGCTGCTGCTGGCCAAGCTGATGGCGCGCGAAAGCAACCTGCTGGTGCTGGACGAACCGACCAACGATCTGGATATCGAAACGCTGGACCTGTTGCAGGAACTGCTGGACGACTTTGACGGCACCGTGATGCTGGTCAGCCACGATCGCGACTTTCTGGACCGTGTGGCCAGCACCACCATCGCGATGGAAGGCGACGGGCGTGCCACCGTCTATGCCGGTGGCTGGACCGACTACCAGACCCAGAAGGCGGCGCAGGCCACGCCGGAAAGTGACGGGAAATCAAAGGCTCAGGGCGCAAAACCCAAGTCGGGCGGCAAATCGGGCAAGCCCGCGCAACCCGCGCTCAGCTTTACCGAAAAGCACCGGCTGGACACGCTGCCCGCAGAGATCGAGCGGATCGGGGCCGAGATCGCCAAGCTCGAAGAGTTGCTGGCCCAGCCCGACCTGTTCACCCGCGAGCCGGTTAAATTCCGCAAGGCGACCGAGGCGCTGACCACGCGCCAGAAGGCGCTGAGTGATGCCGAAGAGGAATGGCTGACCCTGATGGAAAAGGCCGAAACGGCGATGTGATTGCCGTGCACATACCATGCAAACGCCATGCATAGTTCGCCTGACCGAAAAGGGCCGGAGCAAAAACAGCCCCGGCCCTTCCTCTCTCGACAAGTATCCTCGGGGGGAGTCCCCTGAAAGGGGACGGGGGCAGACAGCCCCCCCTGCGCCGTCAGCGCATGCGTAGCGCGCCGTCGATGCGGATCGTCTCGCCGTTCAGATAGCCGCTCTCGACGATGAAGCGCGCCAGTTCGGCATATTCGCGCGGATCGCCCAGACGTTTGGGGCAGGTGACATCCTGCGCCAGCCCGGCGCGCACCTCGTCGGGCAGGCCAAGCAGCATCGGGGTCAGGAACAGGCCCGGCGCGATCGCCATGACGCGGATGCCCTCGCGCGACAGATCGCGAGCCATCGGCAGCGACATGCCCGCGATGCCCGCCTTGGACGAGGCATAGGCGACCTGACCCTTTTGCCCGTCAAAGGCCGCGACCGAGGCGGTGTTGACGATGACGCCGCGCTGGCCATCCTCGGTCGGCTCGTTCTTGGCCATCTCGACCGCTGCCAGACGGGCGACGTTGAAGGTGCCGACCAGGTTGATGCCGATCACGCGGTTATAGTGATCCAGGCTGTGCGCGCCGTCCTTGTGAATGGTTTTTTCCGCCGTGCCGACACCGGCGCAGTTGACGCAGGCGTTGATCTTGCCCATCGCCTTGACCGCCGCCGCGACGGCGGCCTGTACCGAAGCCTCGGACGTGACATCTGTTTCGACGAATGTCGCGCCGATCTCGTCGGCGATCTGTGCGCCGCGGGTGGCGTCGCGGTCCAGGATGGTGACCTGCGCGCCGCCGTCACGGAACATGCGGGCCGTCGCCTCGCCCAGGCCCGAGGCGCCCCCGGTGATGATCGCGGCCGTGTCTTGTAGTTTCATGGCTTTTGCCCTCTCTCCCGCTCAAATGAACATGCGTTCAGATAACGCCGGGGCAACGGTGCTGTCAAAGCCTGCGGGTGGATACGTAGCGTCCGATCAGACCCAGTTCGATGACCGTCAGGATGATGCGCCAGATGTGATGCGCGGTGACCAGCGCCGGGTTGGCATTGAGCGACAGGGCGACCAACGCCATTTCGGTGACCCCGCCAGGGGCAAAGCTGACCAGCAGCACGTCGAGCGGCTGATCGGTCAGGCGCATCAGGGCCAGCGCAAAGGCCAGCCCGATGCCCAGCATGAAGGCGACGGACACCAGCCCCAGCCCCAGACCGCGCAGCAGGGCGTTGCCGCGCAGACCGCCAAGGCGCATCCCAAGGCTGGCCCCGATCACCACCTGACAGACCGAGATCATCCAGTTCGGCAGGTCCAGAATGCCCAGCCCGGTCACGCTGACCACGGCGGCGGCAAACAGCGGGCCGGTCAGTTGCCACGCGGGCAGGTGCAGCCGGTGACCCAGCCAAAGCCCGGCCATGGCGGTCAGGATGACGACGTGCAAGTGACTGAAATCAGAGGGGCTTGCATGGGCCAGCATCATGCCGCCGGCACTGCCGACGGGGGCGCCCATCCAGATCGACAGCCCGATGGGAACCAGCGTGATCACAAGGATGATGCGCAGGAACTGCTGCATCGTCAGGGTGGCGATGTCTGCCCCCGCCGCCTCGCCCATGGCGATGGACTCCAGCAGCCCGCCTGGGGTGGCGGAATAAAACGCGGTGGCGGTGTCATAGCCGCCGATATGCCGGAAAATCAGGTAGTTGCCACCATGCGCCAGCAGGACGAAAATGATGATACCGGCAAAGCTGATCAGCATGGCGGGCAGCAGCGCGATCAGGTCGGGAGAGACCTGCGCGCCGATCATCACGCCGATCACCGCGAGAAAAATCAGGCGAAATTTCTGAGGAAAAACATAGCCTTCGGGGATCGTAGGGGCAAAGAGGATGCCGGCGAGCGCGGTGGCCACAAGGCTGCCCAGCATGAAGGGAAGGGGGGTGTGCAGCAGGTGCGCGATGCCGCCCCCGGCCCCGCCCACAAGAACAAGGGCCAGCGTTGTCAATATGGTCGCGCGCGTCATCGGTGTCCTGCCTGCGTCGCCACAGCTATAGCGCAGGGGCGCCGGGAATGCCAAGGGATTGTATTTGCTGGGGTTTATGGAGCGGGTGAAGGGAATCGAACCCTCGTATTCAGCTTGGGAAGCTGCTGCTCTACCATTGAGCTACACCCGCGTTGTGCCGTGTCTTATACCGCTTCGCCGGACCTGTCCAGTGGCGTAAATGGCGATGCGCGCGCCCTGCACAGGCGATGCACATGGCATGCATATACGCCGGCGTATGGCGTCGGATTGGTCAGGTCGCCCCCGGCGCCTCCGCACGAGGGGCAGGGGGTGGGGGTCATCCCGGCGTGGCGCTGTAATCGGCGTCGGCGACTTTTTCCAGCCAGTCGGCGGCGCTGTCGCCGTCTTTTTCCTGAATCGCGATATGGGTCATGGCGCAGTCCGGCGCGGCCCCGTGCCAGTGTTCTTCGCCCGGATCGAACCAGACCACATCGCCGGGAAATATCTCTTGCACCGGGCCGCCGCGACGGCCCGCGCGGCCCTTGCCCGCGGTCACGATCAGGGTCTGGCCGAACGGATGCGTGTGCCATGCCGTGCGCGCGCCCGGCTCGAACGTCACGGTCAGGGCGTTCACCCGCGCCGGGGCGGGGGCCGAGATCACGGGATCAAAGCGCACTGTGCCGGTGAAATAGTCGGGGTTGGGCCCCTGGGACGGGCGGCTGCCCGCGCGGTGGATCTGCATGTCGTGCCTCCTTGGTTGGGGGCAGGATAGCGGCCCCGAGCGGGCAGGCAAGCGGTTAGCCGCGGCGGCGACGGCGGCGGCCATCGCCCGGTTCGCGCCCGCCGGTGTTGAAGCTGACATCGGGCAGGGGCACCACGGCGGACAGTTGCGGGAACGGGTCGGTCGCGTGGGGGATCGCGTTGGCGGCGACGAAATGTTCCTGAAAGCGCGGCTCGATCGCGGTTTCGACCTTGGTGATCCGGTGCACCGTCTGTTCGATCGCGGCGCGGGCGGCGATGTTGTGCAGCGCAATGCGCGCGCCGGTGCCTGCGGCATTGCCCGCGCTGGTGACGCGGTCCAGCGCCACATCGGGGATCATGCCCAGCACCATGGCGTGCTTGGGGCTGATATGCGCGCCGAACGCCCCGGCCAGCACCACGCGGTCGACGTGATCGACGCCCATTTCATCCATGAGCAGCCGCGCGCCGGCATAAAGCGCGGATTTGGCAAGCTGGATCGCGCGGATATCGCCTTGGGTCACGCTGATCAGCGGGCCACCGTCGGCGGTGCCGTCAAAGATGACATAGGAATGCGTGCGCCCGTCGGGAACACAGCGATCGGTGCCGGTCTGCGCCGCCGAGCCGATCAGGCCGGACGGGTCGAGCAGGCCCGCCATGCGCATTTCGGCCACCGCCTCGATGATGCCCGACCCGCAGATGCCGGTGATGCCCGAGGCGGCCACAGCATCCCCGAAGGCCGGATCGTCGGACCACAGATCGCTGCCGATGACGCGGAACCGGGGTTCCTTGGTGGTGGTGTCGATCTCGATCCGCTCGATGGCGCCCGGCGCGGCGCGCTGGCCCGAACTGATCTGCGCGCCTTCGAACGCCGGGCCGGTGGGGGATGAGCAGGCCAGCACGCGGCTGGTGTTGCCCAGCAGGATTTCGGCATTGGTGCCCACGTCGCAGATCAGCACCAGATCCTCGGATTTGTCCGGTTCCTCTGCCAGCGCCACGGCGGCGGCGTCGGCGCCCACATGGCCCGCGATGCAGGGCAGGATGTAGAGCTGCGCGCGCGGGTTGATCGCCGTCAGCCCCATCTCGCGCGCGGGCAGGCTGAGGCTGTCGGAGGTGGCGAGTGCGAACGGCGCCTGCCCCAGTTCGACCGGGTCGATCCCCAGCGCAAGGTGATGCATGACCGGGTTGCAGACCAGCGTGACCTCGGTGATCAGGGCGGGGTCGATGCCGCCTTCGGTGGCCAGATCGGTGGCCAGAGTGTCCAGCGCCTCTTGGACCACGCGGGTCATCTCGGCGTCGCCGCCGGGGTTCATCATGACATAGCTGACGCGGCTCATCAGATCCTCGCCAAAGCGGATCTGCGGGTTCATCAGCCCGGCCGAGGCCAGAACCTCGCCCGTGGCCAGATCGCACAGGTGACCCGCGATGGTGGTCGAGCCAAGGTCGATGGCCAGGCCATAGATGCCACCCTCGTGCAGACCCGGCCAGATGTCGATCAGTTTCGATGCGCCCCCGTGGTGGTCGTGGTGCAGCGCGACCGTGACCTGCCAGTCGCCCTTGCGCAGCACGGGTTGCAGCCTGGTCATCACCGACAGATCGGCGGTGACGCCTGCCACATCCCATTGCGCGCGCAGGGCGCGGGCGAGGCGTTCAAGATCGCCGGTGGGGGTGTGCATGTCGGGTTCATCCACCTCGACAAGGAACAGCCGGGTGGCCGGGTCCATGGTGATGACGCGGTTGGACGCGGCCTTGCGCACGACCTGCCGGTGGACCTGGGATTCGGCGGGCACGTCGATCACCACATCGCCCTGCACCGTGGCCTGACAGCCCAGACGCCGGCCTGGTTTCAGGCCGCGTTTCTGTTGGTACCGTTCCTCGACCGCGTTCCACTCGGACAGGGCGGTGTCGGCGACGGTGACGCCGTGTTTCGAGAATTCGCCATAGGAGGGCGAAATCTGGCATTTCGAGCAGATGCCCCGCCCGCCGCAGACCGAATCGAGATCGACGCCCAGCTGGCGGGCGGCGGTCAGGATGGGTGTGCCGGTGGCAAAGCGGCCCCGCTTGCCCGAGGGGGTGAAGATGACGAGAGGATCGCTGCTCATGTGGCGGCCTTTTTGGTCAGGGTGACCGGGACCATAGCGGGTGCGGCGGCGGTTGAAAGGCGGCAAGCGTCATTTTCGGCCCGAAGGGCGGCATGGGGCGTGAAAGATTCTCGTGATGATGTTCGATCCGGTTCACATGTACGGGTCTACTTGGGGCGGTCTATTGGTGCCCGCGTGCGTGAAAGATGAACCCCAGCATGTTGAGCAAAAGCTGCGCGGCCAGGATCTGCGTGCTGCCCGAAGGGTCGTAATCGGGGGCGACCTCGACCAGATCGATGCCGACGACATCGTGGCGGCGGGCGAGCGCCTGCATCATTTCCAGCACCTCGTAATACAGGAACCCGCCGTGGCTGGGCGTGCCGGTGCCGGGCGCGATCGAGGGGCAGAAGCCGTCGATATCGACGGTGACATAGACGCGGGCGCCTGCCGGGATGCGCGCGATCACCGCCTGCGGGCCGATCTGCCGGGCCTGCCGGACCGACAGGATATCGGCGCCCATGGCGCGGGCGGCCTCGTAGCCGTCCCTGGCGGTGGAGCTGACATTGCGGATGCCCACCTGCGTCAGCCCGGTGACATAGGGCTTTTCCGCCGCGCGGCGCATCGGGTTGCCATGACCACGGGTGACGCCGTGGCGGATATCGACGAAATCCAGATGCGCGTCGATCTGCAGGATGTGGATGTCGCCCTGACCCTCGAAGGCCTCGATGCAGGGGATGTTGATCGAATGATCGCCGCCGATCACCACCGGCAGCGCGCCTGCGGCCAGGATGGCGCGCACGCCCGTGGCAATGTTGGCGTGGCTGGTATCTGTATCGGTGTGCACGATATCGGCGTCGCCGATATCGACAATGCGGACCGAGCCGGGCAGGTAGGTCACATCATCCTCGTGGTCATAGGCCCCGGCGTGACCAAAGCTGAACAGGGTGCTGGCCTCGCGCACCGCGCGTGGGCCAAAGCGCGCGCCGGGCCGCCACTGCGTGCCGAAATCGAAAGGTGCGCCCAGGATCGCCACATCGGCGTCGATCGCCTGCCAGTCGGCCACGTAGGGCCGCTTGCCAAAGGTCGAAATCCCCACGAAAGGCAGGTCCAGCCGCCCGCCGTCATACCCGTGCCCTGCCATATCTTGCGCCCCCTGCCGAATGATGCGCCAAGGGTGGCCCCGAATGCCGCAGCGGGCAAGCGGAATTCGGGGTTTCGCCCGGGTTCCATCCATGCAATAGGGAAGCGCCAAACGATCCCCGCACAGGAGTGCCGCCAATGGAGATTCGTGAGGCCCTGACCTTCGATGATGTTCTGCTTGTTCCCGCCGCGTCCAGCGTGCTGCCATCGACGGCAGATACGCGGACATGGGTGACCAAATCCATCGCGATGAACATCCCGCTTTTGTCCTCGGCCATGGATACCGTCACCGAAAGCCGGATGGCGATCACCATGGCGCAGGCGGGCGGGATCGGCGTGATCCACAAGAACATGGATATCGAGACGCAGGCGCGCGAGGTGCGCCGCGTCAAACGGTTCGAAAGCGGCATCGTCTACAACCCCGTCACCCTGACGCCCGACCAGACGCTGGGCGATGCCCGTGCCCTGACCGAGCGGTATGGCTTTACCGGCTTTCCGGTGGTGGATGAGAAGCATCGCGTGGTGGGGATCGTGACCAACCGCGACATGCGCTTTGCCCAGACCGATGACACGCCGGTGCGGGTGATGATGACATCCGAGAACCTGGCGATCCTGCGCGAACCCGCCGACCGGGACGAGGCGATCAGCCTGATGCGCGCGCGGCGGATCGAGAAGCTGCTGGTGACGGATGCGCAGGGCAAGCTGACCGGGCTGCTGACGCTGAAGGATACCGAAAAGGCGGTGCTGAACCCCACGGCCTGCAAGGACCATCTGGGGCGGCTGCGCGTGGCGGCGGCGACCGGCGTGGGCGATGCGGGGTTCGAGCGGTCGCAGGCGCTGGTGGCGGCGGGCTGCGACATCATCGTCGTCGATACCGCGCATGGTCATTCGGCGGGCGTGCTGGAGGCGGTGACGCGGGTCAAGATGCTGTCGAACGAGGTGCAGGTGATCGCGGGCAACGTGGCCACCGCCGAGGCCACCCGCGCGCTGATCGACGCAGGCGCCGATGCGGTCAAGGTGGGCATCGGCCCGGGCAGCATCTGCACCACGCGGATGGTGGCCGGTGTGGGCATGCCGCAAATGACGGCGATAGTGGATTGCGCGCGCGCGGCGGGCGACGTGCCGGTGATCGCCGATGGCGGCATCAAGTTCTCGGGCGATTTCGCCAAGGCGATTGCGGCAGGCGCGTCCTGCGCCATGGTTGGCAGCCTGGTCGCAGGCACCGATGAAAGCCCGGGCGAGGTGATCCTGTATCAGGGCCGCAGTTTCAAGGCGTATCGCGGGATGGGCAGTCTGGGCGCGATGGCGCGCGGCTCGGCCGATCGCTATTTCCAGAAGGATGCGGCCAGCGACAAGCTGGTGCCCGAAGGGGTCGAGGGGCAGGTGCCCTACAAGGGGTCGGCCACGGCCGTCGTGCATCAGCTTGTGGGCGGGCTGCGCGCCGCCATGGGCTATACCGGCTGTGCCACGGTCGAGGAGATGCGCCGCAACTGCACCTTCGTCAAGATCACCGGCGCGGGGCTGAAGGAAAGCCATGTGCACGATGTGCAGATCACGCGCGAAAGCCCGAACTACCGGATTGGGTAATCTTGTCATGGTCTTGGCGTGCAAAGTTAAGGTGATGCATTGACCCCCGGCGCGCGGGTTGCGGCGGCGATCGAGATTCTGGACATCATCCGTACAGGCGCACCTGCCGAGGCGGCGCTGACACGTTGGGCGCGCGGGTCGCGGTTTGCCGGGTCCAAGGATCGCGCGGCGGTGCGCGATCATGTCTATGACGTGTTGCGGCGCTGGCGGTCCTGTGCCGCCCTGGGCGGGGCCGAGGATGGGCGCAGCCTGATGCTGGGGCTGTTGCGCGGGTCGGATATGGACCCCGCGGCGTTGTTCACGGGTGACGGTCACGCGCCCAACCCGTTGACGGATGAAGAAAAAACTGCCGGTGACGCGCCGCAGGGCGTGGTTGCGGCAGACCTGCCCGACTGGCTGTGGCCGCACTGGTGCGACAGTCTTGGCGCGCAGGCCGGTGCCGTGGCCGAGGTGATGCGCCACCGCGCGCCGGTGATGCTGCGGGTCAATTCGGCGAGGACCACCCGCGAGGACGCCCGGAAGGCGCTGCAAGATCAGGGAGTTATATCCCGAACCTCAGATGTTTCACCGACCGCGCTGGTCGTGACCGAAGGCGCGCGGCGTGTGGCGCTGTCAGAGGCTTATGCCTCTGGCCTTGTGGAGTTGCAGGACGGGGCCAGCCAGGCCTTGGTGGATGAACTTTCTGTGCCAAAGGGTTCCGCCATATTGGATTTTTGCGCAGGTGGCGGGGGCAAGGCGCTGGCCATGGCGGCGCGGTTCGGGGCCCCTGTGCTGGCCCATGACGCGATCCCGGCGCGGATGAAGGACCTGCCCGCCCGCGCGGCGCGGGCCGGGGCGCAGGTGGAACCGGTGGATATCGACACCGTTCGGGCGCGTGCGCCGTTTGATCTGGTGCTGACCGATGTGCCCTGTTCCGGCAGCGGGGCCTGGCGGCGCGCGCCCGAGGGCAAATGGACCCTGACGCAAGCGCGGCTGGATGAATTGAACGCCACGCAGGACGCGATTCTGGACGAGGCGGCGGCGCTGGTCGGGGCGTCGGGTGTGCTGGCCTATGCGACATGCTCGGTGCTTGAGTGCGAGAACGTCGCGCGGGTCGCGGCTTTTCTGACACGTCATCGGGACTGGTATCTGCTGCGCGATCGGGCCTGGCTGCCGGGGTCCGAAGGCGACGGGTTTTTCCTTGCGCTTTTGGCGAAGCGGCAGCAGTGAAATCAACCTTTGCGTGAAACTGCAAGCGTGTTAAATCCTGATTAATGTATCGCGCTCTAAATGGTGGCGGTACATGGGTTTACAGGGGCACAGCTTGACCGACAGTGCGATCACTCCTGGGCCGCTGGCACGCAGCGGGGCGCGCATCCTGCGACGGGTGGGCGCGGTTCTGGCGCTTGCGGCGCTGTGTCTGGCCGTGTCGCTGATGGTGCCGCAGCGCGCCTTGGCGCTTGGCAGTCTGACGATGGCGATCACCCTGCTGATTGCCGCGGGGGCCGCGGCACTGGCGGTTGGATTGCATGGGCACAGGCAGCGTCAGGCGCTGACGCTGATCGGTACCTGGGTGGAAAACGATGTGCTGCCAACCTTTGTGACGGATCGTGATGGTGCGATCGCAAGCCGCAACCGGGCTGGCGCACGCATCGCGGCCGAGGCGGTGACGCTGGCCGGAGCGTTGGAGAAAAGCATCGCCAACCCCGGCGCGGTGCTGTTTCGTGTGCAATCCAAGGCGATGGCGGCGGGTCATGCCGCCGAGGATGTGGTGTCGCGCCGGGGCCACACGCGGATCAGCGCGCATATGCTGGACCACGGCGCGATGTTGTGGCGGATCGAGGATCTGGCGGATCGAGTCGTCAGCGCGCGGGGATCGGTGGCCTTGCCTTTGCTGACGGTCGGGCGCAGCGGCACGGTGCTGTCGATGAACGATGCCGCGCGACGGTTGGTGGGCGATCGCTGTCGCGCGCTGGAACAGATATTTCCCGAACTGCCGCTGCGACCGGGCCATGTGCAGACGGTGACCGCA
This sequence comes from Lacimonas salitolerans, assembly GCF_042677865.1. Taxonomy (NCBI): domain Bacteria; kingdom Pseudomonadati; phylum Pseudomonadota; class Alphaproteobacteria; order Rhodobacterales; family Paracoccaceae; genus Lacimonas; species Lacimonas salitolerans. Next base: position 70,397 of record NZ_JBHUDD010000156.1, read on the forward strand.
GCTGACTGGCCGGTGCAGCGCCTGATCGCGCAGACCGAGGGGCTGGCAGGGCGACGCGAGATCTACCTGCTGCCGCCACCCGCCGGTCTGCAACCCGAGGTGCCAAGGGCCGAGTTTCTCGATCACCTGCCAGTCGCCCTGCTGCGTCTGGACGCGCGCGGTCAGGTTCTGATGGCCAACCGCATGGCGCTGACCCTGCTGGATCGGGAAACCTGCACCGATGTGCCGCTGTCCTCGCTGATGGAGGGGTTGGGACGCTCGATTTCCGATTGGCTGGCGGATGCGGTGGCGGGTCGGTTGACGCAGACCTCGGAGTTCCTGCGCCTGACGCGTCCGGACAGGGATGTGTTCGTGCAGGTGTCGCTGCACCGCACCGGCGCGGATGACGAGGCGGCGCTGGTTGCTGTCCTGTCCGACGCGACCGAGTTCAAGGCGCTGGAGGCGCAGTTCGTGCAAAGCCAGAAGATGCAGGCAATCGGCGAATTGGCCGGCGGGGTGGCGCATGATTTCAACAACCTGCTCACCGCGATCAGCGGCCATTGCGACCTGATGTTGCTGCGCCATGATCAGGGCGACCCTGATTTTGCCGATCTGATGCAGATCAACCAGAACGCAAACCGCGCCGCGGCGCTGGTGGGGCAGTTGCTGGCGTTTTCGCGCAAGCAGACGCTGCGGCCTGAGGTGCTGGACATGCGCAACACCCTGGCCGATCTGACCCATTTGCTGAACCGGCTGGTGGGCGAACGCGTGACGCTGAGCCTGACCCATGACCCGGCGCTGCGCGCGATCCGCGCTGACAAGCGGCAGCTGGAACAGGTGTTGGTGAATCTTGTGGTCAACGCCCGCGATGCCATGCCCGAGGGAGGCGAGATCAGGATCGAGACCGAGACGGTGCATCTGGATACGCCGATGACCCGTGACCGTGCGACGGTCCCGCCGGGGGCCTATGTGGCGATTCGCGTCACCGATGACGGCGTGGGCATGGAAGAGGACGTGCGAAAGAAGGTGTTTGAGCCGTTCTTTACCACCAAGGGCGTGGGGCAGGGTACCGGGCTGGGCTTGTCGACCGCTTACGGCATCGTCAAGCAAAGTGGCGGGTTCATTTTCGTGGACAGCACGCTGGGACAGGGAAGCTGTTTCACCCTGTATCTGCCCTGCCATGCGGACGCCAAGACCCTGATGCCTGCCGCGCCTGTGCCTGCGGACGCGATGGCATCGGCCAAGCCGGCCGAGGGCGTGGTGCTGCTGGTCGAGGACGAGGCCCCGGTCCGTGCCTTTGCCGCCCGCGCCCTGCGCCTGCGCGGCTATACCGTGATCGAAGCCGATTCGGCCGAGGCCGCCCTTGATCTGCTGCGCGACCGCGACCTGGCGGTGGACGTGTTCGTCACGGATGTGGTGATGCCCGGGCGCGACGGGCCAAGCTGGGTGAAAGAGGCGCTGAGGGAGCGACCGAGCGTGCAGGTGGTGTTCGTGTCGGGCTATGCCGAGGAAAGCTTTGGCGAGGCGCAGAAGGAACTGCCGAATTCGGTGTTTCTGCCCAAGCCGTTCTCGTTGGCAGATCTGACCGAGACGGTGCACCGGCAGTTGCATTGATCGCCGCGTGACGTGCGGCGATCAGCGCGAGGAGATGGAAGCGTAGAGATCGAACTCCTCGGCCTTCTTGCGGCGCAGGCGGCTTTCGACATCGGGTGACAGGCTCAGGTCCATCTGCGGCGAGACATTGGCGCGGGGCAGATCGATCGTTGTTTCAAGCCGCTCTTCGAGAAAGCCGATCAAACCGGCCTGATCCTCGTAGCGGAACAGGTGCGTAACGGCGGTGCCGTTCGGGCGGGGTTCAAGGAACTTGGCCTGGCTGCCGACATTGGCGAAGCCGGGCGGTTTGCCCTGCATATGCGCCTCGACGAATTCATCGAAACTGATATCGAATGTGGCATTGGCCTTGCCCTGCATGAACGGCCGGCGACGATAGCGATACCAGCTGCCCAGCCACGAAACCGGTTCGCGCATGACGGCCAGGGTTTCCATGTCATCGACGCGCCCCGCCTTTTCGAACATGGGCCGGAAGAAACGGTTGTAGCGGTAGAGCGGCGCGTGCTTGAGCTCGGGCGGATCGAGAATCACCATCGCGGCGAGCGGTGCTAGCGCCTGCTCAAAGGCGGTGGTACCGGTTTTGGGCACCGACAGGAACACCAGTTTCTGCTTCCAGAACACCAACATGCGCGCGACACCCCCTTTGCCCCGATCCTGGCCCGGCGGGCCTTAATCACTTCTTAGGGTCTGTTGACGTTTAAGGATTCCCATATCGGCTTCGAAGTGATTCAAGGTTGCCAAATGGGAGGTGACCTTGATCCGC
>NZ_JBHUDD010000157.1:0-88251 GCF_042677865.1 Lacimonas salitolerans
CGTTCTCATCCTGATTGACGCTGGATTCTCAGCCTGTTTGTCGCGCGGCACCCAGCCGCATGTCGCTCCCGGCCTCGAACACCAGCGTCGGGTGCAGCGCGTTGCCGATCTGCGCGGCCCGCACCGCGTCCGAGGGCGGCGCGATCAGGCCGGCAAAGTCGTGCAACGCCTTTTGCAGATCGTCCAGCCCGGTCTGCGGCCCAGTCATCACCAGATCAGCCCCCAGCGCCATGTCCATCGCGCCGCGTGTGAAATGCGTGTGCAGCCCCAGCGACAAGGCTCCGGCATTGGGCCGGTCGCGCGGATCGGGCCGGGTCAGACTGGCGGGCGCGATGATCTGCCCGCCCCAGCGCAGTTCCAGCAATTGCCCCGCAACAGCAGGCGCGCGTCCCTGCCATTCGGGCCCCCAAAGCAGGCTGCCCTGCACACCCCCGGTGCGCCATCGGTCGCGCGTATCCCCGAAGGAATCGTTGGTGAACACCGTGGCCCGGCCCAGATACTGCCGCTCTTGCGCAGCACCCGGCCCGGCCGCGATCAGCAGGCAGGCCACACAGAAAACGACGACGCGGAACATCCCGGCCTCTTGGTTGGTTCATCTAAAACCAACCTAGACAGGAGAGGCAGGCACCGACAGCGCGCAGGCCGCGAAGGCCGCGTTTCTGCCCCAAGTGTTGCGCTTCAGACCGACAGATAGGCGTCGCGCACCTCGGGGTTGGCGTTCAGCTCGGCCAAAGTGCCGGTGAACTTCTGGCTGCCGCCCTCGATGATCACCGCCATGTCGGCCACCGCGCGGGCGAAATGCAGGTTCTGTTCCGACAGCAGCACGGTCAGCCCGTCCTGTTTCAACTGGATGATCACCCGCGCCATCTGTTCCACGATCACCGGGGCAATGCCCTCGGACGGTTCATCCAGCAGCACGAAGGACGGGTTGCCCATCAGCGTGCGCGCGATCGTCAGCATCTGCTGCTCGCCGCCCGACAGGGCCTTGCCGCGGTTGTTGCGCCGCTCGGCCAGGTTCGGAAACAGCTCGAACAGCTCCTCGATGGTCCAGGGATGGCTGCCCGGGCGCGGCGGCTGGCGGCCGACCTCGAGGTTCTCCAGAACCGTCAGGTCGGTAAAGATGCGCCGCTCCTCGGGCACGTATCCCAGCCCCAGCTTGGCCACCTTGTGCGTGGGCTGTCCGGTGATGTCATGGCCCTGAAAGGTCACGCTGCCACTGCGCGGGGTGACAAGCTGCATGATGGATTTCATCGTCGTCGTCTTGCCCGCACCATTGCGCCCCAGCAAGGCCACCACCTGCCCGCGCGCCACGGTAAAGCTCAGGTCGTTCAGCACATGGGCTTTGCCGTAGAATGAATTCACCCCGCTCAGTTCAAGCATGTTCACCCTCGTCTTGCGCGTTGAACAGCGTGCCGCCGCCCAGATACACCTCCTGCACGCGCGGATCGTTGCGGATCGCCTCGGCATTGCCATCCGCGATCAGCTCGCCCCGGTTCAGCACCATGATCCGGTGCGCATGGGCAAAGACGACGTCCATGTCATGCTCGGTGAACAGCACGCTGACCCCCTGATCGCGCACGATGTCCGCCGTCAGCTTCATCAGCGCGATGCGTTCGCGCGGGGCCATGCCCGCCGTCGGTTCGTCCATCAGCAGCAGCGTCGGATCATGCGCCAGCGCAATCGCCAGTTCCAGCCGCTTCAGATCGCCATAGGCCAGAACCGCGCAATGCCGCTCGGCCTGCGCCTGCATCCCCACCATCTCCAGCAGGGCCATCGCCCGCTCGCGGTGCATCTTGTGGGCATAGCGCAGGATATTGAACACCTGGCCGTGATGCGACAGCAGCGCCATCTGCACGTTCTCGATCACCGTCATCGAGGCATAGGTGCCGGTGATCTGAAACGTCCGCCCCACACCGCGCCGCCAGATCTGGCGCGGGGTCAGCCCGGTGATCTCGTCTCCCATCAGGTGCACGGTGCCGCGGGTCGGCTTCAACTGCCCCATCAGCATGTTGAAACAGGTGCTTTTGCCTGCCCCGTTCGGGCCGATCAGGGCCAGCAACTCCCCCTTTTGCAGGCTGAACGAGACATCGTTCACCGCCACCAGCCCGCCGAACCGCCGCGTCAGGCCACGGGTTTCCAGAACCACGCTCATGTCTTGTCCTCCGCGCTGCGCAGCAGGCCCAGACGCTCGGCCCATTTGCGCAAGGTGCCCACGATGCCGTCCGGGGCCATGATCACCACCGCGATGATCAGCAGACCCATCGCCAGCCGCCAGTATTCGAACCGCGTCAGCGTGTCCTCGATCCCCTTGAAGGCCGCACCGCCGACGATCCCGCCCGACAGGGTTTTCACCCCGCCCAGAAACACCACGATCAGCGCATCGAAACTGCGCGCGATTTCCAGCTCGTTGGGAAACACGCTGCCCTTCGAGAACACGAACAATCCCCCGGCAAGCCCGGCCATCATGCCCGCAAAGGCAAAGGCCAGCATCTGCACGCGCTTGGTGTGGATGCCCGTCGCCTCGGCCTGCCGCGCGCTGTCACGCGCCGCGCGCAGGGCATAGCCAAAGGGCGCATGCGCCATCTGCCGCAGCATCAGGATTCCGCCCACCGCAAAGACCAGCGTGAAGTAATAGTAGACGGTCGTGCCGCTCAGCCACCGTGCCGGCCAGATGCCCAGCAGGCCATCGTCGCCCCCGGTCACGCTGCCCCACTGGAACACAAGACTCCACAGCAGTTGCGCGAAGGCCAGCGTCAGCATGGCAAAATACACCCCCGTCAGCCGCAGGCAGATCCAGCCGATGAGGACCGCGCCCAGCCCCGCCCCCAGCGGTGCCAGCACAAAGGCCAGCTCCATCGGCGTGTTCGCATGGGTCACCAGCAGGGCCGCAACATAGGCTCCGCCGCCGAAATAGGCCGCATGTCCAAAGCTGACCAGCCCCCCCAAACCCAGCAGGAAATGCAAGGACGCTGCGAACAGACAGAATATAAGGATGTCGGTCGTCAGCACCTGGGTAAAGTTCGATCCGAACAGCGGCAGCGCGGCCAGCGCGGCCACCCCTGCGCCCACCAGCAGCCGCACCTGAAGCCCGGCAGGCTTGATTGGGCGCTCGGGCTCGCCGACCTGGCCATGCTCGCCCGCCACTTCTTCGCGGCCGAACAGGCCATAGGGCCGGATCATCAGCACCAGCACCATGACCACGAACATCAGCACCAGCGTGGATTGCGGCATGTAGGTCACGCCAAAGACGTTGAGCACGGAAATGATGACGGCGGCCAGATAGGCCCCGGGCAACGAACCCATGCCGCCGATCACGACCACCACGAACACGGCGGTCAGGATCGTGAAATCCATCAACAGGTCCGCCCCACCTTTCGGCAGTTGCAGCGCCCCGCCCAGACCGGCCAGACCACAGCCAAGGGCAAAGACGCCGGTGAACAGCCACGCCTGATTGACGCCCAGCGCGCCTACCATCTCGCGGTCCTGCGTGGCGGCGCGCACCAGCGTGCCGACCCGGGTTTTCGTGATCAGATACCACAGGCCCAGCGCGACAAAGGGCGTGATCACCAGCAGCGCGATGTCGTATTTCGGCACCGGCTCGCCCATGATCCGCACCACGCCGCGCAGCCCGGGCGCGCGCGGACCCAGCAGATCTTCGGGGCCCCAGATCATCAGCGCCAGATCCTGCACCACAAGGATGACGCCAAAGGTGGCGACAAGCTGGAACAGCTCGGGCGCACGGTACACCGGCCGCAGCACCAGTATCTCGACCAGCATACCGATCACGCCCACCGCCAGACCGGCCAGCAGGATCGCGCCCCAAAAGCCGACGGCCCCCGGCAGCACCTGCATCAGCGTATAGCCGATATAGGCCCCCAGCATGTAGAAACTGCCATGTGCGAAATTGACGATACGGGTGACGCCAAAGATCAGGCTCAGCCCCGAGGCGACCATGAAAAGCGCCCCCGCATTGGCAAGACCCGTCAATAGCTGAGCGATGAAAAGGCCCATCTATATCCCTGTTCCGGTTGTCTGTGATGAAAGGACCCCGCCGCGCGTTATCAGCACGGGCAGCGGGGCCGTGTCTGGATCAGTTGGCCGGGCGCAGCTTGCGCACTTCCTCGTCCGAGGGCAAGAAGTCCGCCCCATCCTTGTAGGCCCAGTCAACCATCACGCCCTTGCCGTCGCGCACGGTCGTGGTGCCCACATAGGCCCCCATTGTGGACTGGTGGTCGATGGCACGATAGGTGATCTCGCCCATCGGCGTGTCCAGCGTCAGATCCTTGAACGCTTCGCGGATCGCGTCGGTCTCGGTGCTGCCCGCCTTTTCCAGCGCCGCCACGATGGATTGCACCGTCATGTAGCCCACGATGGAGCCCAGACGCGGGTAATCATCCCACCGCTCCTGATAGGCGCTGACAAACTCTCCCGCCGCGCCCTCGTTCAGGTCGTACCAGGGGTAGCCGGTGACGATCCATCCCTCGGGGGCCTCGTCGCCCAGCGGGTCCAGGTATTCCGGCTCGCCCGACAGCAGGCCAAAGACCGTGCGCCCGTCAAACAGGCCCCGGTCGCCGCCCTCGCGCACCAGCTTGGCCAGATCGGGGCCAAAGGTGACGTTGTAGATCGCATCGGGCTTGGCGCGCTCCAGCGCCTGCGCCTCGGCCCCGGCATCGATGTTGAACAGGGCGGGCCACTGCTCGGCCACGAACTCGGCCTCGGGCTTCAGCCGCAGCAGGTTTTCCTTGAACGCCGCCACCGCATCCTTGCCATAGGCATAGTTGGGCGCGATCGTGGCGAATTTCACCGCATCGGTCTTGGCCGCCTCTTCGGCCAGCATCGCCGCCTGCATGTAGGTCGAGCTGCGCAGCCGGAAGGTATAGTCATTGCCCGACGCCCAGACCAGGCTGTCGGCCAGCGGCTCGGACGCCAGGTAGACATAGCCGCGCTGCCCTGCCAGCGACGCGATGGCCAGCCCGACGTTGGACAGGATGGTGCCGGTCAGCATCACCGTGCCGTCGCGCGTCATCAGCTCCTCGGCGATCTTGACCGCCTCGCCCGGTTCGCCCTGATCGTCGCGGAAGATGAACTCCAGCGGGCGGTCCAGCACGCCACCGGCCTCGTTCACCTGCTCCAGCGCCAGTTCGATCCCCATCTTGTAAGGCTCGGCAAAGGCCGCCATGCGCTTGTAATGGTTGATCTCGCCGATCTTGATGGCCTCTTGCGCCACGGCCCCCAGCGGCATCGCCGCCAGGGCGACCGCCCCCAGCATCCCCTTCAGGAAAGTCTTGCGTTTCATTGTCGTTCCTCTCTGTTGGTCCCCTGTGCCGCCGGTCAATCCAGCTGCACGAATGTCGGCCTTTCCGGCTCTCCAAGATATTCGGTCGCTTCCGCCTCGATCAGATCGCGGATGCGCTTGCGATACACGTTCGGTGCCTTGTCGATGGCAATCCGTATCGGCTTGCGCCTTTGCGGCTTCTGCTCTTCCACATGGATGGCTTCCAGCACCTCCTTGTCCTCGTCGAACGCGATCTGGAACATCGCGTCCATCTGCGCGCTGGCCGCATCATCGCCCAGCGCCGTGTTGCGCAGGTGCATCCAGTAATCGATGGTGTAATCCTCGGTCACCGGGGTCACGAAATGCAACGCGAAAATGCGCACCCCGCTGTCACGCGCCTCTTCGGGCAGGTTCAGCCCGGCATCAACGCTGCCAAAGTCGATCACCGCCGTGGACGGCATGTGCAGATAATAGTAATGCCAACGATCCACGTTTCCGGCAAACCCGCCGAATTTCTGGAAGAACCCCACCGGAGGCGCGTTGCGTATCCAGCGCCAGGCCGAGATCACCTCACCGCTGGTGGACACGTGCACCGGCACGTTCTCGGACGCGGCACTGCCCAGCGTTGTAGGATGCACAAAGCTCACATGCGCCGGATCGACAAGGTTTTCCGCCACGTTCAGGTAATGCGCCCGGATGTGCAGCGCCCCGCCGTGATGCGCGTGCCAGGCCGGATCATCGAACTGCTCCAGATGAAAGATTCCTGCCGTGTCCGCCTTGTCCGGGTCGCCCATCCAGATCCAGACGATTCCATACCGCTCCTCGACCACAAAGGCATCGACATAGGCGCTGCGCGGCAGGTTGTCCTGCCCCGGCACCCGAACGCATTCTCCGCTGCAATCAAAGGTCATGCCGTGATAGCCGCATTGCACCGTGTCGCCGATACGCTTGCCCTTGGACAGCGGCAACTGCTTGTGCGGGCAGCGATCTTCCAGCGCCACGACCCGGCCGTCCGAGGCCCGGAACATCACAAGCCCCTGCGCGCAGATCGTCACCGGCTTCAGGGCGTCACCGAAATCGCGCGACCATCCCGCCACGTACCATGCGTTCCTGACAAAGCTCATCGTGACCACTCCTCTGCTGGCGTTTACTCTCGCTCGCACCCTGCGGCACCTTGTCCCGATGAGGCACCATGATATTGTTAGTTGTCAAACAATTTTTGCGCCAATATTGCCAGCAGGGTTGGACCGGCGGTGATAATCGTGAAACACTGGTTTGAAATTAAGCGGCACGAGGGCGATGGACATCGACATCACACAAACCTACCGGCTTGAGGACCAGATCGGGTTCAAGCTGCGGCTTGCCAACCAGAAACATCTCGAGCTGTTCGCCCGCATGATGCCCGAGGTCACGCCGACGCAATTCGCGATTCTGGCGCGGCTGCGCGAAACCGGCCCGATCTCGCAGAACGATCTGGGCCGCCGCGTGGGGCTGGACGCCGCCACCACCAAGGGCGTGATCGACCGGCTGCGCGCCAAGGGGCTGGTGGAAAGCCGCAAAAGCCCCACCGACATGCGGCGGCTGGTGATCTCGCTCAGTGATCAGGGCCACAGCTTTGCCGAAAAAGCCATTGCCACCGCGTCCGAGATTTCGCGCGCCACATCCGCCAACCTGACCCCGCGCGAGCTGGAGCGTCTGCTGGCGCTACTGGACAAGCTGTAGGGCGGCAAGGCCGGTCTAGCGCAACCCGTCCTTGCCCTCGGCCTGATCATGCGTCAGCCCGCCGACGCGCGGCAGCGGCCTGCCACTGTCTGTGACGGCCACGGCCACCAGGATCTCGTCGGCGCGCGGCGCGTCGTTCATGCGCACCTCGACCCCGTCGAAATGCGACCGGACATAGGCCGCATCCTTGTGCCCCAGCGGCACGTCCAGATCCTGCCCCGGCCCGCCCATTTTCTTGGACGACGGCACCAGCGCGGCCCCTTTGTCCACCGCCTTGCGCAACGGCGCCCCCAGCTTGGGGTGCAGGATGGCGGCGGCATGTTCCAACTCGCCCGCCTCGCCCACCATCGCGGCCTTGCCATAGCTTTGCGCATCTTCCGGCGCGATGCCCAGAGCCGCAACCGCGCGCGCGCCCAGCAACCCGCCCAGTTGGGCACCGATCTCCATCAACTCCGACAGATCCTCGTGATACACGCCCGCGAACGGGTTGCGGATCACCGCCACGGCCACCGCCTTGCGAGTGGGCGGGTCGATCCTGCGGCCGATCTCGGAATGGGTCTCCTCGACCCAGACAGCCAGCTTGCGAATATCTGCGCTCATCTCAGACCGTCCTCTCCGGTGATGTCCTCGGCGGCCAACCCGCCCGCCCGGTCATGCACGCGCGGCCCGGTGGTCATCACCAGCACCACCGCCATTTCATTCGCGCGCGGCGCGTCGTTGATCCCCACCTCGATGGAATCGAAATGCGACCGGACATAGGACGCATCCACATGCGTCACCGGCACATCCAGCCGCGTGCCCGCCGCACCCACCTTTTTCGTGGAGGGCACGATGGCCTTGGCCCCGCCCAGCACCTCGCGCATGGCATAGCCGCCGGGCGCGTGCCACAGCGCGCCATGCTCGATCTCGCCTCCGGCTCCGATGATGGCCCCCTTGCCATAGCCGCGCACGGCCCCCGCATCGCCGCCCAGCGTCTCGACCAGCCTCTGCGCCATCATCACGCCCAGCGGCTTGAGGTCCTCCATGAAGGGCTGGATATCCTCGTGATACGCCCCGGCATAGGGGTTCGCGATCACCGCCATGATGCTGGCCCGGCGCAGCGGCACATTGGCGCGCGGCCCGCCCTCGTGGTGGATCTCCTCGACCGCGGTGATGATCTTGCGGATATTGACCTCTGGCATCTTGCGCAGCTCCTTCAGTTGACCGTTCTGGAATAGCCCACAGCGGCAGGCCGTCCGGCATGGGCGATATCGACGGCGCCGGACTGTGGCGCGTCATGGCAGACAAGCCGCACCTGACGCCGCAGCATCAGCGACGCCCCCTCGATCAGCCCACGCTTGCGCATCGCCTGCGCGCGCGCAAGACCCGCCTCCAGCGCACGCGTCACCTCGTCCTCGCGCAGCGTGCCAACGCCGACCGTTACCAGACGGTCGCCCAGATCGCTGTCAGGCTGAACCTCGCACGCAGGCTGCCGCCGGATCGCCGGATTCCCCGGCAGGTCCACCGCATTGGCGATCAGCGTGGCGGCCACATCCGCCGCCGCCGCACTGCGCGCCAGAACCGTCACGCTGTCGGCAATCCCGAGGCTCAGGCTGCGCCCGCCCGCCCCGCTGGTGGCGACACCGCGCACCGGGCTGTCGGCGTCGATCGCCACCCGGCCCAGCGCCGTGCCGTCCAGCCCGCCAAGACCGACGGTGAACCGCGCACTGCCCAGCAGATGCAGCGCGATGTCGCCGCCGTTGTTCACATAGGCGCGGGTCAGCGGCGCGGCATCAACCATCGCGGCCAGCACCTCGTCGGCGACCGATCCGGCCACGGCGGCCATCGGCGTCACCACGTCGTCATACGCATGGGGTGTGCATGCCTTGTGCATGCGTCGTGCAACGGCGTTTTGCGGCCTTTGGCCCACCGGCTGCCGCAGCAGGGGCAGTTCGGCCACCAGCTCGTCCAGCACGGTTTCGAACCGCGCCGTGGCCGCCATGAACGCGCCTGCCCGGTCGCCATCCGCCCCGATGATCAGGTCGATGGGGCCATGTTGCAGGTGCAACCGCTGCCCCGGCAACAGCGCCGCAACAGGCCCGCTCATGTGTCCTCCTTGCGCGCATGGCTCCAGCGGTGGCGCTGGCGATCATGCGGCCCCGGCCCGCCTTGCGGCAGCACCTTGCGGATGTCGGGGTTCAGCACGGTATCGACCGGGCGCACATGGTCCACGTGCCCGCCAAGGGCCGCGTAATCCTGCGCCCGCAGGGTGAACTCGATGGGCGCGACCAGCGCAGGCGTGGGGACGTAACCGAATGAATTTGTAGGCATATCCAGAACATCCGCCATGAATGTGATGCCGCCCCCGGGCCAGACATAGGCCTCGGCCCCGCCGCAGGACACATAGGTCAGCGCATCCTTGACCGACCGGGTCAGCCGCACCGGATTCTCGGTCACGCCTGCGCGCAGACTGCCGCCCGCGCCGCCCATGAACAGTACCGAACACAGAGAGGGTTCACAGTTCTCCGCGATCCTTTCGCAGGTCTGCAACAGCGGCGGCGTGATCTCGGCGGGCTGCGGCTGCAAGTCGTCATCCAGCGTGAAATAGGCCCATTGCTCGCCCGTGGTGGATACCATCAGCAGCCGCAAACCGGGCCACGCCAGCTTGGCATCCGCCGGGCGCAGGATCGTCAGCGGATCGTCTACATCCGTACCGCCCCATCCCGTCCCCGGCTCCGCCACCTGAAAATACCGCCCCGGGGTCGAGCGTCGCCCGTTGATCCTAATCCCGGACGGCCGCATGCCCAACTGCTTGCCCGCCTCGTGTTCGGTCAGCACGCCGGTGATGTGATCATCGACCACGATCACCTCGTCCACATGCCCTTCCCACTGTTTGGCGAACATCCCGATGGTGGCTGAACCACAGCCGACCCGCATCAGTTTCTCCGGCACACCGTTGATAACGGGCGGTTTTCCCGCCTCGACCACCAGCGTCACGCCGCCGTCGATCTGCATTTCCACAGGCTCGCGGTTGCACAATCGCAACAGCGCGTCGCAGGTCACGCGGCCTTCCTTCTTGGAGCCGCCGGTCAGATGCTCGACCCCGCCCAGCGACAGCATTTTTGATCCGTATTCGGATGTCATCACATGGCCGATCGCCTCGCCCTCCACGCGCACTACTGCGCGTTCGTGGCCGATATGGCGGTCGGTGTCGATCTTCACCTTGACGCCGCAATAGCTGAAAATACCCTCGGTCACGACGGTGACCATGTCCACGCCTTCGACCTGCTGGGACACGATGAAGGGCGCAGGCTTGTAATCAGGATAGGTGGTGCCCGCCCCCACGGCGGTCACGAAGGGGCGGTCGCCGCCGATCACGTCACCATCCCAATCCTGCGCCTGCGCGTCGGTGTGGAGAAACGCCACCGCCTGAGCGCCGGACTGGATCACCGTCAGCGGGTCCAGCCGCACCAGCTCACCGCCGTGATTGGCATAGCGGTCGCAGGCCCCGGCCTTGCCATCGGCGATGTAGCACATCACCGGGCACGCATCGCAGCGGATCTTTTCGGGCTGGGTGCGGGGGGAATCGTCAGGCATGACGGCCTCCTGTAGGTAAAAGCACGGGCGCGGACCGGGCTGGCAGCGAATCACGCATGGCCCGCCTCCCTCAGCGCCGCGCGCAGGCGCGATGGCGTGACGGGCACTTGCCGCAGCCGCGCGCCGGTGGCACGGGAGATTGCGTTCAGGATCGCGGGCGCGGTAGGGATCAGCGCGTGTTCGCCCAGCCCCTTGGCCCCGTAAGGGCCATGGGCATCGGGTTCCTCGATGATCAGCGTCTCGATGGGCGGCACATCGCCAAAGGTGGGGATCAGGTAATCGTGCAGGTTCTCGGTGCGGCCGGGGATGTATTCCTCCATAAGCGCAAGGCCCAGCCCCTGTGCCACGCCGCCCTGCACCTGACCTTCGACCAGCAGCGGGTTGATCGCGCGGCCCACGTCATGCGCGGCCACGATGCGGAGCACGCGGGTGGTGCCAAGGGCGACATCGACCTCGACCATCGCCAGATGCGCGGCATAGCCGAATTGCGCATAGGGCACGCCCTGCCCGTTTTCATCCAGCGGTTCCGTGGGCGGATCATAGCTTTCGGCCACCCGCAGGACAAAGCCCTCGGCATCCGCCGCCATCTGATCCAGCCGCAAAGGATGATCCGCGCCGCCGTCGCTGACCCGCGCCTGCGGACCGACATGCAGCACGGCATCACCCGGCGCATTGACCAGCGCCAGCACCTGCGCGCGCAACGCCTCGCCCGCCAGCCGTGCCGCATTGCCGGTGATGAAGGTCTGCCGGCTGGCCGAGGTCTTGCCCGCGTCCGGCGTCACGTCGGTATCCCCGCCGACGATCTGGACCAAGGCCGGATCAACCCCCAGCGCCTGCGCGAAAATCTGGGTGATGACGGTGTTCGACCCCTGCCCGATATCCGCCGCGCCCTGATGCAGCACCACGGTGCCATCGGCGCGCAAACCGGCCTTGATCGTTGACGGGTTGGGCATCGAGGTGTTGCCGCAGCCATACCAGCCACCGCTGAGGCCCACACCGCGTTTGATCCGGCCGTTCTCCGCGTTGAACGCAGCACACTCGGCGCCCAGTTTTTCCCACGCCGGGCGCAGTGCCTCAAGGCAAGCCCTGATGCCGACACCCTGTTCGAACACCTGCCCGCAGACCGTGGGCACGCCGTTTTCCAGCGCGTTCTTCAGCCGAAAGTCCAGCGCATCCATGCCCAGCTTGTCCGCCAGTTCATCCAGCAGCAATTCCAGCGCGATGGACGCCTGCGGCACGCCAAAGCCGCGAAATGCGCCAGCGGGTGGGCCATTGGTGTAGACGCCCCGCGCACGGGCCAGGTAATCGGCCACGCGGTAGGGGCCAGAAGCATGGATCGGCACGCGGTTGGCCACGGTCGGCCCCCAACTGGCATAGGCGCCGGTGTTGAACAGCCCCTCGAACCGCATCCCCGACAGGGTGCCATCGGCCATGGCGCCCACGCGCAACGAAATCTGCGACGGGTGGCGCTTGGTGGTGGCCTGCATCGATTCACTGCGCGAATAGGTCATGCGCACCGGCACGCCCAGCCGCAGCGCCGCCAGCCCCAGGAACGGCTGCACCGAGACATCCAGCTTGGCCCCGAACCCGCCGCCGGTGGCAGTGGGCACGATGCGGATCTTGTCCGCAGGCAGAGCCAGCGCCCCCACCAGCATGTCACGATCCATCACCGGGGCCTGCGTGCAGGCATGCACGTGCAGGCGACCATCGACCATCTGCGCAAACCCCGCCTCGGGCTCGATATAGGCGTGTTCGACAAAGGCGGTGGTGAAATTGCCCGTCACCACATGATCGGCACGGTCCAGCGCCGTGTCCGCCTGACCGTGCTTCACGAAACCGCCGGTCATGACGTTCTGCGCATGGCCCACGTGCAATTCAGGCGCGCCGTCTGCCATCGCGTCATCGACGGTCAGAACGTCGGGCAATTCCTGCCACGTGACAGGAAAACTGGCCTGATCGAATTGCGCCATGCGGTCCGCCGGACCGACCACCGCGGCCACGGCCTCACCCCGGTGGCGGACAGGGCCATCTGCCAGCACCGGCTGGTCCTCGAACCCCGGGATCACGCCATAGGAGTTGCGGCCCGGCACATCCGCTGCCGTCAGCACCAGCGCGACCCAAGGGTTTTCCGCGCGGAACGCATCCAGATCGCCAAGCGTGAACCGCGCGTGATGATGGGGCGAGCGGATGGCCCGCAGCACCAGCGCGCCTGCCGGGGCCACGTCGTCGCCGAACGCCTCGCGCCCGTCGATCTTGGCCGCGCCGTCCAGCCGCATCAGGGGCGTGCCGACAGCCCCGCTGAAAGGGGCGGGCGCCGGGGATCCGGCACCTGCGGAAACCACAGCATCCACGATCTTGCGATAACCGGTGCAGCGGCACAGAACACCGCTCAGCGCATCCTCGACCGTGGCCGCATCGGGCCGGGCCACATCGCGCAGCAGCGCCACGGCGCTGACCATCATGCCCGGCGTGCAGATCCCGCATTGCGCGGCCTGATGGGCCTGAAACGCCTGCGCCAGCCGCGTTCCCTGTTCGCTGCGCACCAACCCTGTCACGGTCTCCACCTGCGCCCCGTCAGCCCGCGCCACCGGCATCAGACAGGCGCAGACCGGCGCGCCATCCACCAGCACGGTGCAGGCCCCGCAATCGCCCGCGTTGCAGCCGATCTTGACATCGCGGGCGCCCAGACGCTCGCGCAGCGCATGCGAAAGGCGCTCACCCGGGTCGGCATCAACCGACACGGGCTGGCCGTTCAGGGTAAATCCGGTGCGGGTGATCGCCGTTGCCTTGTCCATCATGCCCCCTTTGCCGCCTGTTGCACCGCGCGGGCCACCAGTTCGGCCACCACGTCCAGCCGATACTCAGCGCTGCCGCGCACATCCGTGATGGGCGACAGCCCCTCCAGATGCGCGGGCGTCACGATCCGCATCAGATCATCCGGGTATGCCCCGATCAATGCCTGTTCAAGCACGGGCAACCGCCCCGCCACCGGTGAGCAGGCCCCCACGGCGACACGCGCTTCGGCCACGCGACCGGCGTCCACTCGCACCAGCGCGGCCACCATGGCGATAGAGATCACAAGGTACTTTCGCGCACCCAGCTTTTGAAACGACGCGCCCGCGCCCGACGGATCGGGGATATGGACGCTGCGCAGCAGCTCGTCCTGGCCTAGTTCGGTCTGCCGCACGCCGGTGATGAATTGCGCCAGCGGCATATGTCGGATGCCATCCGGCCCGATCACATCGACCTCGGCATCCAGCGTCAACAGCGGCGGGATGCCATCGGCGGCGGGCGAGGCGTTGCATATGTTGCCACCCACCGTGCCCGCGTTCTGGATCTGGATCGAGCCGACCATGCGCGCGGCCTGTTTCAGCCCGTCGAAGGCGGGTGGCAGATCGGCGCGGGCAACATCGCTCCAGGTCGCCGCCGCACCGATGCGCCATCCGGTATCGGTGCGGTCGATCCCGCGAAACCCGGGCAGGCGCGTCACGTCCAGCACGTTCTGCGGCACCGGCCCGTCGCCGCGCGCCGGATACCAGTCGGTTCCCCCCGCGATCACCGAGGCCCCGGCTGCCAGTGCGGCAAGGCCATCCTCGATCCTGTCAGGCCGGTGAAAGCCCATGCGCGTCCCCTTTTGACACAACGGTGAATATTGTTTGCACACGAACAAGAAAGCGCGAGAGCAGGGATTCTGTCAAACGGTTTCGCACCTGGCCCGCTGCCGCAAGCCGCATCTTGATCGCTTTGCCGTTTCTGTTAGCGTTCAAACAAAACCAGTCAGGGGAACACCGGCCATGTCAGACACGCCGCAGAAACTTGTCATCCGCAATATCGGCCTGATGCTGTCGGGCAAGCTCGAAGAGCCCATTCTGGACGCCGATTGCCTGATTGCCATCGACGGCAGGATCACCGAGTGGGGCCGCGAAAAGGACATGGACACCGAGGGCGCCACCACGCTGATCGACGCGAACGGCACCACCCTGGCCCCCGGCCTGATCGACAGCCACGTGCACCCGGTGGTGGGCGATTACACCCCGCGCCAGCAGCAGCTGCACTGGATCGACAGCACCCTGCACGGCGGCGTGACCACGATGATCTCGGCGGGCGAGGTGCATATGCCGGGCCGTCCCAACGATCCCGTGGGCACCAAGGCCATGGCGATCGCGGCGCAGCGTTGGTACGAAAACCTGCGCCCCTCGGGGATGAAGGTGCATGCCGGGGCGCCCCTGCTGCAACAGGGGTTGGAGGAAGAGGATTTCAGGGAAATGGCCGCCGCCGGCGTGCGTCTGATCGGCGAGGTCGGGCTTGGCACCGTCAAGGACGGCAAGACCGCCAACAAGATGATCGGCTGGGCGCGCAAGTACGGGATGCAAAGCACGATCCACACCGGCGGGCCGTCGATCCCCGGCTCGGGTCTGATCGATGCCGACATGGTGCTGGAAACCGGCACCGATGTGGTGGGCCATATCAACGGCGGGCACTCGGCCCTGCCCGACGATCAGATCGTGTGCATCTGCGAAAACTGCGCCGCCGCGCTGGAGATCGTGCACAACGGCAACGAACGGGCCGCGCTGCTGACGCTGAACACCGCGCGCGAGCTGAACAAGCTGGATCAGTTGATCCTTGGCACCGATGGTCCGGCCGGGTCGGGCGTGCAGCCCCTGGGCATCCTGCGCATGGTGGCGATGCTGTCGGCACTGGGGAACGTGCCCGCGGAAATCGCCTTTTGCTTTGCCAATGGCAACACCGCGCGTCGGCGCGAACTGGATTGCGGGCTGATCGAGGTCGGTCGCGCAGCCGATTTCGTGCTGATGGATCAGGCCCAGCACGCGCCGGGCAAGCACATGCTCGAATCAGTGCAACTGGGAAATCTGCCCGGCGTCGGGATGATCATTATCGACGGGGTCGTGCGATCCGAACGCAGCCGCAACACGCCGCCCGCCACGCGCCTGCCGCAGGTCGTGGGCTGAAACCGGCGCAAATCGCGTCGATTGCCGCAGCGCAGCGCGATAGGGTTGGACCTGACCGGCCGGGATGGGTAACCCTTGGCCGCACGAGTATCATTGCGGGGCTGACATGGCCGGAACGACACGCCTCAGGGTTCAGGACTGGCTTGACGCCGGGATGACAGCACTGGCCGCGCACGGGCCGGATGCGCTCAAGGCCGAGCCTTTGGCGCGCGCGCTTGGCACCACCAAGGGGTCGTTCTACTGGCATTTTGCCGATGTCCCTGCCTTTCACGCGGCCCTGATCGCGGAATGGTCGGCACAGGCCAATACCGCGCTGTTCGATGTGGCCGAACAGGCCGAGACCCACACCCGCGCCCTGCGCCGCATGGCCCAGCAGATCGCCGCCCCGGCACCTGACGATCCCCACGCCGCCGTCGAACCCGCAATGCGGGCCTGGGCTGCCGCCCATGACGGCGCGCGTAAGGCGGTGGCGCAGGTCGATGCCGCGCGGCTGACCGTGATCACCGCCCTGCTGGAGCGTGTCGGCGTGTCCAACCCCGAGATTGCCCGCGTGATCCTTGCTGCCGCCATCGGCCTGCCCCGCAATCCGCCGGGCGACCCGATGGGCACGCTGGTCGATCTGGTTCTGGCGCTGCGCTGACCCGGACCCCGGCGGGAACACTGCGCCCGGCCTACCCGTCACCTTTCACTGCCCGCCGCGCCAGCGCGTCGACAAAGCGCTGCCGCGCCTCGGGCAGGGGCCTGCCGCCCATTTCATGCGCCAGATGGTCGGTCAGGAAATGCCCGGTGACGCGCAGCGCCTGCACGATCTCGGCATCCCCGGCGTCGCCTGTGCCCAGAAGGGCCTTGGGCAGGGGCAGCAGCCGGTCTGCCCAGTCCCCGGCCCCGGCCGCCGTCACCGCCCGCCCGGTGCGGGGCGAGACATAGATCAGCCCCTCGGTCGCGCCGGTCACGGCGCAGCACGACAGGTCCAGCCCATAGCCCAGATCGTCCAGTAACCACTGCTCCCACCGCAGATAGGCCAGCGGCCACAGCGCGGCATTGCACAGCAGGTCCAGCAGGTTTTCGCTGCGTTGATACAGGGTTTCGTGCACCTCGCGCTCGGGCAGGGCGAAGTGCAGCAGCGACACGACCGCGCTGAGACCCGCCAGCGCCAGCCGGTCCCCCATGACCACGGCGGCACGGCTGCGCACGGGCTCGACCACGAAGGCACCGATATGATCCTCCAGCCGCGCCCGCCAAGCCACATCCAGTTGTGCACCGGGTTGCAGGATGGGGGCCATCCGCCGCCCCGCGCCACCGCGCACAACGCCCGCGTGGCGGCCATGGGCGGGGGTGAACACCTCGATGATCGCGGCGCTTTCACCGTGTCGCCGCGTGTGCAGCAATATGCCCTGATCGCGCCATTCCATGCCGGATCATCCCCTGCCACAGCAGGGGAAACAAGGGCTATCCCAGACCGGGCTGATCCAGCAGATGCCGACCGGCGCGATCCTCGACCTCGATCACCCACAGGTCGGGATCGGTGCGGCGCTGCCGGGCCAGCGTGTCGTCCACCGCGCGCTCTGCGCCTTCGGCCAGCACGTCCCAGACCCGGTCGCCGCTGGCCAGATCGAAGGTGCGGAAAAAAAGCCGCGCCTGACCGTCCAGCGTGTTCAGCTTGACCAGAACCGCGCCGCCGGTGTCATCGCCATGCGCCACGACAAAGGCCGGGATATCCAGCATCCGCAGCCGCGCCAGGTAGGCATCGACCCAGAAACGCGCAGTCAGTCGCGGTGCCATGCCCGCCCCTCACGCATTCCCGTCGCGGAAATCCAGACCCATTTCCGAGTATCGCTCGGCCTCGTCCAGCCAGTTTTCGCGCACTTTTACCTGAAGGAACAGATGCACGCGCCGGCCCAGGAACTCTTCCAGTTCCTCGCGCGCGGCCTTGCCCACGGCCTTGATCGTCTCGCCCTTGTAGCCCAGCAGGATGCCCTTGTGCCCGTCCCGCGCCACATAGACCACCTGATCGATCCGGGCCGAGCCATCCTTGCGCTCTTCCCAGGCCTCGGTTTCCACGGTCAGTTGATAGGGCAGTTCCTGATGCAGGCGCAGGGTCAGCTTTTCGCGGGTCATCTCGGCGGCGATCATGCGCAGCGGCAGATCGGCGATCTGATCCTCTGGATACAGCCACGGCCCTTCGGGCACCTGCCCGGCCAGCCAGCGTTTCAGGTCATCCACGCCATAGCCCTTTTCCGCCGAGATCAGAAAGGTCTCGGCAAAGGCAAAGCGGTCGTTCATGTCCTTGGTCAGCGCCAGCAGCACAGGCGCCTCGACCCGGTCGATCTTGTTGATGGCCAGCACCACCTTGCGGCCCTTGCCGATACCGGCCAGCCCCTCGATGATCGCCTCGACCCCTTCGGTGACGCCGCGATGCGCCTCGATCAGCAGCACGGTGATATCGGCATCCGCCGCCCCGCCCCAGGCCGCCGCGACCATCGCGCGATCCAGCCGGCGGCGCGGTTTGAACAGGCCCGGCGTGTCCACGAACACGATCTGCGCATCGCCTTCGATCGCCACGCCCCGGATGCGCGCGCGGGTGGTCTGCACCTTGTGGGTCACGATGCTGACCTTGGCCCCGACCATGCGGTTGGTCAGGGTGGATTTCCCGGCATTGGGTTCGCCGATCAGGGCGACAAATCCGGCGCGCGTGGTGGTCATATTGGGTCAATCCTGCAAGTGAAGGGCCCGCGATACGGCATTTTCCGCCAAAGGGCCAGCCCCGGAAACCTAGGACGAAACCCGCGCCCCGCGCAACAGGGTGAACACCCCGCTGCCCACGATCAGAACGGCCCCCGCAAGCGTAGGCCAATCCGGCTGCTCGCCGAACACGACCAGAGCCAGGATCAGCGCGAACACCAGCCGGGTATAGCGGAACGGCGCCACGACCGAGACCTCGCCGGTGCGCATGGCGACCGTGATCGCGTTATAGGCCAGCACGCCCACCAGCGCGGCGGCACCCAGCTTGGCCAGGCCCGGCGCGGTGGGCATCACGGCGGTTTCACCAAAGGCCAGCATGATGACGCCGCCCGCCACGGTCAGCACCGTAAAGCCCAGCACACCCAGTTGCAGGTTGCTGACCGCCATCGGTGTCGCCCGCGTGGCCAGATCGCGCCCGGCAAAGCCCAGCATGCCCAGCACGGCAAAGACCGACCCGGCAGAAAACGCATCCGTCCCCGGGCGCAGCACGATCAGGACGCCGGCAAAACCCACCGCCATCGCCAGCCACCGCCGCCAGCCGACCTGTTCTCCAAAGAACACCACCGCGCCCAGCGCGACGACCAGCGGCGTCGCCTGCAGGATGGCGGATGTGCTGGACAGATCGGAATAGGCCAGTGCCAGCGCAAAGAACACCCGCCCGAAAAGTTCGATGGCCGAGCGCAGCAGCAATCCACGTCCCAGCATCGCGGCGGTGACAGGGGGCTGTCCGCGCAGCAGCGCCAGCGCGACAAAGATCGCCAGACCAAGCCCGCCGAAGATCACCAGCGCCTGCCCCGCCGGCATGTCCCCGGTCGCGGATTTGTAGAACATGTCTTCCAGAGAAAAGGCCGCCATGGCCAGAACCATGAACAGGCTGCCGCGAAGGTTCGCCGGGCTGGCCGCGCTCATTTCCCGGCGTCCAGCCCCGCCAGCAACTCTTGCGCGGCGGCCTGTTCGGCCTGCCGTTTGCTGCCCGCCACCGCCTGCACCTGCTGACCGTTGGCCAGCGCCACGCAGATCGTGAATTCGGGCGCATGATCGGGCCCCGAGCGTTTCACCTCGGTATAGACGGGGGGTGGCATGCCGCGGGCCTGCGCCCATTCCTGCAGCGCGGTCTTGGGGTCGCGGGCATCCGCCTCGACCCGGCCGACGCGATCGCCCCACAGCCGCAGCACCATGTCGCGGGCGGCATCGAAACCGGCATCCAGATAGACGGCGGCGATCACCGCCTCCATCGCGTCGCCCAGCAGGGCCTGCTTGCGCCGCCCGCCCGACATCATCTCGGAGCGGCCCAGCTTCAGCGCCTCGCCCAGCCCGATGTCGCGGGCCACGTCGGCGCAGGCCTCTTTGCGAACGAGCGCGTTGAACCGGGGGGCAAGCTGCCCCTCGCTGGCGGCCTTGTCCTTGGCCAGCAGCGCCTCGGCCATCACCAGCCCCAGCACCCGGTCCCCCAGAAACTCCAGCCGCTGGTTGTCGGACCGCGTGGGTGATGACATCGACGAATGGGTGACAGCGCGCGCCAGCAGCTCGGGCCGGGCAAAGCTGTGCCCGATCCGCGCCTCAAGCGCCTTGACCTCGGCTGCCAGTTTCACTCGATCCCCTTGAAAAACCGATCCCCGCGCCAGGTCCAGAAGGCCAGCATCGACGACCCGGCAGACGAGAACATCACACGATCCGCGCGCCCGATCAGGTTTTCATAAGGCACGAAACCCACGCCACCCACCTGCGGCGGCACCCGGCTGTCGGTCGAGTTGTCGCGATTGTCACCCATGAAGAAGTAATGCCCCTCGGGCACCGCGTAGACCGGCGTGTCATCCGACCCCTGACGGGTGATGTTCAGCACCGCATGCTCGGTCCCTTCGGGCAGCGTTTCGATCTGGCGCGACTTCAGGCACAGACCGCCCTGCCCCACCGGGCCGTTTTCACACCGCGGGCGCAGGCGTTGCGGGCCTTGCGGCTGCGCGATCTCTTCGAACTGGCCATCGTCGCGCAACTCGACCGGCGTGCCGTTGATGAACAAACGCCCCTCGCGCATCTGAACGGTGTCGCCGGGCAGGCCGATCAGACGCTTGATGTAATCCGTGCCGTTGACCGGGTGGCGGAACACGACCACGTCGCCGCGCTTTGGCTCACCACCCAGAATGCGGGTGTTGTCGCCATCCATAAACCCGCAAATCGTCTTGGCGTCGATGTGCAGCCCCACCACCGGCACCCGGATCGTGGGGCACGAGGCGTAGGAATAGCCATAGGTCATCTTGTTGACGAACAGGAAGTCGCCGATCAGCAGCGTAT
This sequence comes from Lacimonas salitolerans, assembly GCF_042677865.1. Classification (NCBI taxonomy): domain Bacteria; kingdom Pseudomonadati; phylum Pseudomonadota; class Alphaproteobacteria; order Rhodobacterales; family Paracoccaceae; genus Lacimonas; species Lacimonas salitolerans. Next base: position 20,578 of record NZ_JBHUDD010000157.1, read on the forward strand.
CCTTCATCGACCCTGAGGGAATCCAGAAGGGTTGAAAGAACACCGTGCGGAACACGCCGGCAATCAGCAGGGCATAAACGATCGTCTTGATGGTTTCGACGAAGGCATTGCCCTTCTTGGCCTCGGTTGCCATGCGCACGCTCCTTGCGGGACTGGGTTTGGGGCTACATGCGGGGCGCGCGGGGCGGTGTCAAGGCAAGCGCCGCGCCTCGATCACCACAAAGGCCTGCGCCCATGGGTGATCGTCGGTCAACGTGACGTGAATGATGGCCTCGTGGCCCGGTGGGGTAATCGCCTCCAGCCGCTCGCGCGCCCAGCCTGTCACCTCCATCACCGGCTGGCCGGTGTGCAGATTGCTGACGGCCATGTCCTTCCACGCAATGCCCATGCGCAACCCGGTTCCCAGCGCCTTCGAGCACGCCTCCTTGGCGGCCCAGCGTTTGGCATAGGTGCCGGGCGTGTCGGCGCGGCGTTCGGCCTTGGCCTGCTCCACGTCGGTAAAGACGCGGTTGCGGAACCGGTCGCCGAACCGGTCCAGCGTGCCGGCGATCCGGTCGATGTTCGCAAGGTCGGTGCCAATGCCCAGGATCATCGCCTAACCCGCCGTGAACAAGGGAAAGCTGACCGCCAGCGCCCAGCCCAGGATCACCCCCAGCGCCAGACCCGGCGCCGTGGCACCGGCCCGAGTGGCCACGAAACGCCCCATCGTGCCGAAGACCAGAAAGAACAGCAAGATCACCGGCACGATCATCAGCACAAAGAACAACCCCTGAAAATCCAGAACGACCGCCAGCCCGAGCGAGGCGAAAAAGCCGATGCGCGCCACGATCTTTTGCCAAACCGGGCTGCCGTGGGCAAGTGTGGCGTCGCCCAGACCAAAGGGGATCGCGCCCAGGACCAGCACGGCGATGATCCAGCCCCGCCCTGCGCCCGGCCAGAAATTCGCGCCATACCGATCCAGCGCAAAGCCGAACACGCCAAGCCCCCAGATCAGCAGGCCAAGGGCGGCCAGCGGCATCAACGCCCCGGGACGGCGACCCAGCCGCCACAGGATCGCCAGTTGCACCAGACCGTACAGGCACAGGTGCAGCGCCAGGTAATCCGCCACCAGCACCGGCAGCGCCTTGGGATTAAGCGGCACCGCCAGCAGCGGGGCCACCAGCGCGGGCAGGATTACGGCCAGCGCGAAAGGCCCCGTGCGCAGCGGTGATGGCGGAATGGCGCGGTCGGGCAGCTGGCGGGCCAGCGGCAGCGACAGCGCCACCAACGCCGCCAACAGGGCCAGCAACGCCCAGCCGGTGCGCGGGATGCTGACATCACTGGTGCGGCCATAGGCGCGATCCAGCCAAGCAACCGTCTCGGCCAGCGCCACGCGACTGTGCAGGATCGCCACGTGATCGGCGGCAGGGGCCGTCACCATGCGGCGGGTGATGCCATTGCCACTGACCGTCTCGTCCCCTGCCGTTTCGGCATCGACCTGCCGCGCCATGCGCAGGGCGAACTCGCGCAGGCCCGGCTCCCACTGACCGGCGACCAGCAGCGTCTGATCGGGGGCGTCGGGGGAGATCGCCTGCGAAAAGGCCGAGATCAGGACCAGCGGTTCGGCCCCTTCGGTGCTTTCGGCCACGCGCACCAGAATGTCGGTGGCCATGGAATGGCCGACCAGCGCAACAGGGCTGTCGGCACCGATGGCGGCCAGAACCGCGCGGGTCTGATCCACCAGCAGCTGCGTCGTGCCGCTGACATCGGACACATCGCCCGACATCGGCACCGGGTTGCGCCCGTGGCCCAGGAAATCGAAGGCGTATGCCTCGTATCCCGCACGCGCCAAGGCCAGCGAATAGGCCTGCATGATCTGCCGCGATCCAGCAAACCCATGCGCCACCACAACGGGCGGCCCGTCGGCATCGGCGCGGGCATAGCGTGTCACCGGGGTCTGGCCCACATCGACCCGCGTGACCTGCACGCCCGTTCGCGCGGTTTCCAGCACCCACAGCGCCCATGCGCCCAGAGCCAAGGCCAGCACCGTTACGATCCAGCCCGCGCGCGTCATACTAGGCCCCCTTGTACAACGGCAAGGCAAGGGCCTGCGCATGGCCACCGTGCCAGGTAAAGGCCGCGCCGCTGGCGGCGTGCAGATCGGCGATGCCCAACGCGGGAAACTGGAAAAATCCGCCTCCCACAGCCTCTTGCGTGGCGGCAAAGACCACGCGGTCAATCCGCGCCCAACGCATCGCGGCCAGACACATCTCGCACGGCTGGCACGAGGCGATCAGGGTGCAGCCCGACAGGTCGGGCGTGCCCAGCATCGCGCCGGCCTTGGCGATCGCCTCGACCTCGGCATGGCGGGTGGGGTCACATGTGGCGGCCACGCGGTTCTCCGCGCGGCACAGTTCTGCACTGTCCTTCAGGATGGCGGCGGTAAACACCGGCGTGCCCTTGGTCTGCGCGATCTCCAGCGCCCAGTCCACGATCTGCTCCAGCACGCTGGCCTCAAGATCCGATGGTGCGGTCATGCCGCGCGCGCCGCATCCATCAGGCGGCGCATTTCGCCAATCGCCGGACCGATCCCGCGAAAGATCGCCTCGCCGATCAGGAAATGACCGATGTTCAGCTCCATCACCTGCGGAAAGGCCGCCACCGGCTGCACCGTGTCATAGGTCAGGCCGTGGCCCGCGTGCACCTCAAGCCCCAGATCATGGGCAAAGGCCGCCATGTCGCGCATCTTTTCCAGCTCGGTATCGCGCTCGTCAAAGCGGCCCTCGGCATGGAAATCGCAATAGGCGCCGGTGTGCAGTTCGATCACCTGCGCGCCGATGCGGTTCGCCGCCTCGATCTGGGCGCGGTCGGCGGCGATGAAGATCGACACGCGGCAGCCCGCATCGCGCAAGGGAGCAATGAAATGGGCCAGCCGGTTTTCCTCGCGCGCTACCTCAAGCCCGCCTTCGGTTGTGCGCTCCTCGCGTTTTTCAGGCACAAGGCAGACGGCGTGCGGTTTGTGGCGCAGGGCAATCGCCTGCATCTCGTCCGTCGCGGCCATTTCAAAGTTCAGCGGCACGGTCAGCGCCTGCATCAGCGCGTCGATGTCGCCATCGGTGATGTGGCGGCGATCCTCGCGCAGATGGGCGGTGATGCCATCCGCCCCGGACTCTTCGGCCAGTTTGGCGGCGCGCACCGGATCAGGATAGGCCCCGCCGCGCGCGTTGCGCACGGTCGCCACATGGTCGATATTCACGCCCAGACGCAGTTTTCCCAGCGGCTCCATCGGATGTCCTTTCGTTTCCAACCCGTTGTATTGGCAAGCTAGTCGCGCCTTGCCTTCTCGTCTGTGGCCAATTGACGCTTTTTGCGCAAGGCCGCCAGCTTGGCCTTGAGCGCCCCCTTGCGACGGTTCTGATAGGCACTGATCAACGGCACGCTGATGTAGTAACACACCAGCCCCGCCACGATGCCCGGAATGATCCCGCCGATCATGTAGGGAAAGAACACCTCGTCATAGAACAGGGTCAGCCGCGACCAATCCACGTCACGGTCGCTGAACGCGGCGATCAGGTTGGCCTGCAGATCGGCACCGGCATCAACGAACTTCTTTCCCAGCGTCACATGCAGATCCGGTTCCGACCGGGCGTTCATGCCAAGAAGCCAGTAGCCAGTGTTCAGACTGACCACCCCGATCGGAACATAGGTCAGCGGATTACCGAAAAAGGTCGCCAGAAGCGCGGCGATGATGTTGCCACGCATGATCCACGTCAAGGTAGCGGCGAGAAGAAAGTGCAGCCCGTAAAATGGCGTGAACGAGACGAACACGCCCACGAATATGCCGCGTGCGATCCGATGTGGCGGGTCGGGCAGGCGGCTGAGCCGATGTCGCACGTAGGTGGCCGCGCGCCGCCATCCACCGCGGGGCCAGAAAAACTCCAGCAGGATCTTCCAGATCGGCCTTCTGTCCCTGCGTTTGAAAACCACCAATAGGCCCCTTTGTCAGTTCCTCTGCGCGGTCAGCCGCATCGGGTCGCGGACCCGGCTGACCGCTGCAACATCGCTTTCTGCCTCAAGCGCCGTAACAACCGAATGAAGATGCTCGGCATCCCGCAGATCGACGTCCATATGCAAACGAAAGAAGTCGGGCTTTCGATCCACGAACTCGAGGTTCGAGATATTGGCCTTCTGCTCGCCGATCAATGTGCAAATGCGCCCCAGCACGCCGGCATCGTTGCCGATGGTCAGATCCAGCGTCGCGGTATGGATCGCGGGATGGCTGCCGCCGTGCCAATGCAGGTCCAGCCAGCGGTCGGGCTGTTCGTCATAGGCGCTGAGCGCCTCGCAGTCGATCGAATGCACCACCACGCCGCGCCCCCGAAAGGTGATTCCGACGATGCGTTCACCCGGCAACGGCTGGCAACACGGCGCACGGTCAAAGCTCTGGTCGGGCGACAGGCCGATGACGGCGCGATTGCGGTCGATTTCGTCGTTGGGTGACGGGGCCAGATCGGGATAGATCGCCTGCACCACGGCGCGTCCGGTCAGCTCGGCGCTGCCAAGCCGCGCCAGCAACTCGTCGCGGTCCGAGAGGCGCAACCGTTTGGCCGCGGTGTCCAACGCCTTGTCGGTCGCCTTCTTGCCCACGTTTTCGAACGCCACGCGGGCAAGTTCTCGCCCCAGCTTGGAAAACCGCTCGCGATCCACCTCGCGCAGGGCACGACGGATGGCGGTTTTCGCCTTGCCGGTGGTGGCGATGTCCAGCCATGTGGCCTGCGGTGTCTGACCCTCGGCGGTGATGATCTCGATCGACTGGCCATTCTTCAGCCGGGTCCAAAGCGGCACGCGCATGCTGTCCACCTTGGCACCCACGCAGGCGCTGCCGATCCGGGTGTGGATGGCATAGGCGAAATCAATCGGCGTGGCCCCCTTGGGCAGCTTGACCACCTCGCCCTTGGGCGTGAAACAGAACACCTTGTCGGTGTACATTTCCAGTTTGACCGCTTCGAGGAAATCCTCGTGATCCTCTTCCGAGGTGAACTGCTCGGTCAGACCGCTGATCCAGCGGGCCGGATCGACGGCAAAGGGGTTCTCGCTGCGCACGCCGTCGCGATAGGACCAATGCGCCGCGACCCCGGTTTCGGCAACGTCATGCATCGCCTGCGTGCGTATCTGCACCTCGACCCGCTTGCCATCCCGGCCCGACACGGTGGTGTGGATGCTGCGATAGCCGTTGGATTTCGGCTGGCTGATGTAGTCCTTGAACCGTCCCGGCACCGCGCGCCAGCGCTGATGTATCGCGCCAAGCGCCTGATAGCAGGCCATTTCCGATCCGGTGATGATGCGAAATCCGTAGATGTCGGACAACCGGGAAAATCCCATGTCCTTTTCCTGCATCTTGCGCCAGATCGAATAGGGCTTCTTGGCGCGTCCGAACACCTGCGCCTCGATCCCCGCCTTGGCCAGTTCGGTGCGCATGTCGCCCGTGATGCGCGGGATCACGTCGCCGGTTTCCTTTTGCAGGGTGATAAACCGGCGCATGATGCTGGCGCGGCCTTCGGGGTTGAGCACCTTGAAGGCCAGATCCTCCAGTTCTTCGCGCATCCATTGCATGCCCATGCGACCGGCAAGTGGCGCATAGATATCCATCGTCTCGCGCGCCTTCTTGACCTGCTTTTCAACCTTCATCGCCTTGATGGTGCGCATGTTGTGCAGCCGGTCGGCCAGCTTTACCAGGATCACGCGCAGATCCTTGGACATGGCCATGAACAGCTTGCGGAAATTCTCGGCCTGCTGGGTTTCGGTGCTGGACAGTTGCAGGTTGGTCAGCTTGGTCACGCCATCGACCAGTTCCGCGATCTCGCGGCCGAAACGGCGCTCGACCTCGGCAAAGCTGGCCTTGGTATCCTCGATCGTGTCGTGCAGCAGCGCGGTGATCAGGGTCGCATCATCCAGCCGCTGCTCGGTCAGGATGGCGGCAACCGCCACGGGATGCGTGAAATACGCCTCGCCCGAGCGGCGAAACTGCCCCTCGTGCATCTGGCGGCCGAAATCATAGGCCGCGCGGATCAGGTCTTCGTTGGTTTTCGGATTGTAGTTGCGGACAAGGGCGATCAGGTCGTCGGCCGCAATCATCTTGTCCGCATCCCCAGGCAGGCCCGGGCTTAGCCCTGACCCTGAGCTTCCATAAGAGCGCGCAGCAGTTTCTCTTCCGACATGTCATCATCGGCGGGCTTGTCCGCAGGTTCACCGCGACCCATCAGCAGCGCCATCGAGTCATCCTCGGGCTCGTCAACCTCGATCTGGGTCTGATTCGCTTCGATCAGACGCTCGCGCAGTTCATCGGCCGATTGGGTCTCTTCAGCGATCTCGCGCAGGGACACGACAGGGTTCTTGTCGTTGTCGCGGTCAACCGTGACAGCCGAGCCTGCCGAGATCTCGCGCGCACGGTGGGCGGCAAGCATCACCAGTTCGAACCGGTTGGGAACCTTGTCAACACAATCTTCTACGGTCACGCGGGCCATTCAGGGCACTCCGATCATCTTGGACGGGTCAGAAAGCCGCTGCCTAACGCATCAAAGGGAAAATGACAAGGGCGTTCACGTCATCGCCACGACCGAGTCGCGATCTGGCTGCGGCAAGGCCGCGCACATCTGTGCCACCGTCTTCTTGAGAACGGGATGCATCCAGCCCGGCGCGATGTCTTGCAGCGGCACCAGCACGAAAGCACGGTCCTGCATCCTGGGATGCGGCAGGATCAGGCGGTCAGGGGCCTGAATGCGCTGCTGGTCTGCGGGCAGGTCGATCCACCGGCGCAAGGTGCTGTCATCGGGCAGGACCAGATCATCCACCGCCAGCAAGTCAAGGTCCAGCGTACGGGTGCCCCAGCGGTCAAGCCGTTCACGACCAAAGGTTTTTTCAACCTCGTGGAGCAAATCCAAAAGCCCGCCGGGGGACAGGTTGCTGCGCAGCGCGGCGGTTGCATTGACATAATCCGGCCCCGCGCCGGGCGGGAAACAAGGGGTGTGATACAGGCCGCTGAACGCCTCGACAACGACCCCCCGATCAGCCAGAACCGCCAGCGCCCGGCGCAGGACAACCTGTGGTGTTTTGCCCTCCAAGGGCATATTCGCGCCTAAGGCGATCAAAGACAGTTGATCGAAAGTCATTGCCGACCTATGCTTTTTAGAGTGTTTGCGCCCTTGCAGGACATTTCCGATACTCGTATTTTAAACGCCACGCCTGAGACCAGCATTACACTCACGGACAAAGGTTCGGGCACAATCGGAAGGAACGTTGATGTTTTACAAAGACGAACGGCTCGCGCTGTTCATCGATGGGTCGAACCTGTATGCCGCAGGCAAAGCGCTGGGGTTTGACATCGATTACAAACTTCTCCGGCAGGAATTCATGCGCCGGGGAAAGTTGCTGCGCGCATTTTACTATACGGCCCTGTTGGAGAATGATGAATATTCCCCGATTCGACCCCTTGTGGATTGGCTGCATTACAATGGCTTCACAATGGTGACGAAACCCGCCAAGGAATACACCGACAGCCAGGGCCGCCGCAAGGTCAAGGGCAACATGGACATCGAATTGACCGTCGATGCCATGGAGCTTGCCCCGCGTGTCGATCATATCGTGCTGTTTTCCGGCGATGGCGATTTCCGCCCTCTGGTCGAAAGCCTGCAACGGCAGGGTGTCCGGGTGTCGGTCGTCTCGACGATCCGCAGCCAGCCGCCGATGATCGCGGATGAACTGCGCCGTCAGGCCGACAATTTCATCGAACTGGATGAATTGAAGGAAGTGATCGGTCGTCCGCCGCGCGAAATGGGAACCACCCGTGAATCCGCTGCCTACCAGGCGGGTTGAACGCTGATCAATTGCCTGCCACCCGGTTCAACTGGTCATGGCGGGCGATCACGCCCTCGGGCCACGTGCTTTTGATGAAGGCGAGGATCGACAGAATCTCGTCATCACTCAAAACATGCTCGTATCCCATCATGCGGCTTTTATAGCCGTTTCCCACGATTGCCTCGATCCCGTATTTGGTGATGTCAAAAAGCTGCGCGTCCGGGTGGTGCCATGTGTGGCCGGTCACGTCATGGGGCGGCGCAGGCAGATACCCGTCCTCGTCACGCGCACGCCAGTCCGGTTCGCCTTCAAGCCGGGCTCCGTGGCACGCGGCACAGTGATCAGCATACAGCGCCTGACCCTGCGCCACGGCATCTGCATCGCGATAGGGCAGCAACCCCTGCGGGTCCGCCACAACTGCGGCCGCAGGCAGAAGACTCGCAAGGGTCAGTGCAGCATATCTGGCAGAAAAAATTCGCATGTCTCAAATTGACTTGGACAGGCCTTTCGCTCAACCAACATCCCCGTGATCCGTCACGTTTTGTGCGGCTTTTCCGGTCAGCTTGTCGATCATCGCCTGCAACTCGCACAGCTTGACGGGCTTGGCCAGATACCCGTCCATGCCCGCCGCCAGGCACCGCTCGGCCTCGCCCTCCAGCGCATTGGCCGTGATCGCAATGATCGGGGTGGCCTTGGCGTTCGCCAAGACACTTTCCGCGGCACGGATTTCACGCGTCAGCGCAAAGCCGTCCATTTCTGGCATCTGGCAATCGGTCAGAACGATGTCGCACCCACCCGCGCGCCATTCGCGCAGCGCCGCGCGCCCGTGCGACACGATGTTTGCAACATGACCCAGTTGTTCGATCTGTCGCTGGATGACGATCTGGTTGATCTCGTTATCCTCGGCGACAAGAATGCGCAGGGGTCGGCCGGGGACCACAGCCGCCTCGATCAGCGTGTTGCCCACCACCTTGCCGGGTTGCAATTGGCACAGCTCTCGCAAGGCCGTCCACAGGTCCGTCGGCAACAAGGGCGCCGCCTGCACCGCGACCGCGCCATTGGCCAGCAGACCGGTCGGCGCACCGCGATCCCGGCAAAGCAACAAAGTGCGCGCAGCCGGAAATGCGGCGCAAAAATCATCCAGCATGGCCTTTTGCTCTGCGCGAGAGTCCAGCTTCATATCGATGATGAAAACCGCCCTGCCGGATGCTGCAACGCCCATTGCCCACAACTCGTCGCGGTTTCCAAGCACTTCAAGCTGGCCGCCACAGGCGGCCGCATAGCGATCCCAGACATCGCGCTGCCAGTCGCCGGGGCGATAGACGAAGAAAGTCGCATCCTTGCAATCGGGCAGATCCAGCGCGCCCTGCGGATGTGACATTGGCAAATGGACGGTGAACTCTGTTCCTGCGCCCGGCGTGCTGTGAACACTGACACTGCCGCGCATCTTGGTGACCAGTTGATGCACGATCGACAGTCCCAGACCCGAGCCACCGAACCGGCGCGAAGCTACGTCCTCGGACTGGCGAAACGGTTCAAACAGGTTGATCTGTGTTGCCTCGCTCATGCCGATGCCATTGTCGGTCACAGTGACATGCAACTGATCCGCCCCGTCGCGCTGCACAGACAGGCGCACGTCCCCACCGGGCAGGGTTGGCGGCCGCCGGGAAAACTTGATCGCGTTGCCCAGCAAATTCAGCAAGACCTGCCGCAACCGCCCGGCATCGCATGTGACCTGTTGCGGCAGCGTCAGATCGTAATGCAGGCTGACATACACATTTTGCGAGTCCGCATAGGAGCGCAGCGTATCCACCGCCGCTTCGACGATATGCAGCAGGTCGGCTAGTTCTTCCACAAGATCCAGCTTTCCGGCCTCGATCCGCGACATGTCGAGAATGTCCTCGATGATGCGCAACAGCGAATCCGACGACTCCTGCACCGTATGCAGGATGCGACGCTGATCCGCCGTCAGCTCTGTATTCTCGAGTATCTCGACCATGCTGACCACGCCGTTCATCGGCGTCCGGATCTCGTGGCTCATGGCGGCCAGGAATTCGCTTTTCGCACGATTGGCCTCGTCTGCCACCTCGCGCGAGGCGCGCAGATCGTCGATGTACCGGGTCATGAGAAAGGCAAAGACGCCCATCTCGAAGGTGACCACCAGAAAGGTCGTTCCCACGGCAAACAGCGAGACATAATCGCGCGCGAAATCCGCATCCAGCACTGGCGGGCCAAAGTAGTCGTGGCCCATGACGCGCGTCGCACCCCAGACCACGAAGACGCCAATCACCATCGCCACCAGATAGACGCGCTCGCGATGTATCGAAAAGGTCAGAAACGGCCCGCCCAGCAATGCCACATAGAGCGTCGCCACATGGCCTTCGGGATGCGCGATGAAAACACCTGCCGTCACCCCCAGGATTCCGCAGATGTACCACAGCAATCGCCCGATCAGGTCATGCCCGTTGCGCACCAGCAGCAATGACAGCGCGGTGAACCCCAGAACAAACGCCGCAATCCACAACATCACCCATTGCTGCGTGGCAGCCGCCAGAATGCACCAGGCGACGCACACGGTCATGACCACCCAGGATGTCACCGTTACGGTATGGATAATCCGCGTATGGCCGTCGGACGGCGAGACTGTCGTGCTGCCCAATGCCTAACCTGCCATGCCGTTTGACCCGATGCGATGGCTTTACCCTATATAGGGATGTCAACGCTGGTCAAACCGACGTTGGGTCCACGGCAATCGGGTGGCAATCAGCAGCCGACGCGGTTCGTATCCCCCAGCAGTCGCTCCATCGTGGCAAGTGCGTCATCCACCGTGGCGGCCACGCTGTCCGGCCCGATCAGGTCGACCAGATCAGGCTCGTCCAGCACGATCCTGCCGCTGACGATGATGTAGAGTTTCGGATGCACCACGCGCACAGCATGGATCAGCCGCGCCAGCGCCTCGGCTGTCTCGCGCCCGCCCGAGGACAGGCCAAGGACCAGACAGGCCACCCGGTCGATCTCGGCAAGGATCTGATCGTGGCTTGCCCCGACGAGCAGTCTCACATCCCATCCGTGCTGGCGAAACAGTTCCGCCGCCATTTCGATCCCGACGCCGTGCTGATCGCCGGGCACGCTGGCAAACAGGACGGGTTCGGCCCGGGTGATCCGCGTGGGCGGCAGTTGATCGCGCAACAGCCGCACCAGATCATAGATGCGGCCTACGCCCAGCGTGACCTGGATGAAGGTCAGGTCATCGGTATCCCACATCGCGCCCAGACGTTCCGCCGCCGGTGCCAGGTAGCGCGAATACAACAGGTCCAGCGAATAGCCCTCGGCCTGCAAATCCATCATCATCGCATTCGCCCCCATCGGGGTTTGCGCCACCAGCGCATGGCACAAGGCATCGATATCGGCAGGCTCGGGGTTCGCGCTCTTTGCCGGTTGCCCGGTCTGACCGCGCTTGGCCATGCGGGTCATCACCTCACGCGCCAGATCCTCAAGCGCCCCTTGTGAGAAACGCTCTTGCAAGGCGCTCACGCGCTCTTGAGACTTCCTGAGGAACTCGTCGTCGAAACTGGTCATGGCCCACTTGCATACTTTGGGATACGAAATGAGTAGCCCGGCCAAAAAGCAAATCAAGGCTGCACTGGACGCAAGCCCTACATTCCCCTACCTCTGCCCCAAAGGCCGGAGATGATGATGACCCAGACCAAGCCCCCCCTGACGATCCACCTTGCCGCGCCGCGCGGGTTCTGCGCCGGTGTGGACCGTGCGATCAAGATCGTTGAAATGGCATTGGAAAAATGGGGGGCCCCCGTATTTGTACGGCATGAGATCGTGCACAACAAATACGTCGTCGACGGTCTGCGCGACAAGGGCGCGGTATTCGTCGAAGAGATCGAGGATGCCCCCGCCGACCGCCCGATCATTTTTTCCGCCCATGGCGTGCCGAAATCGGTGCCCCAGGCAGCGCAGGCGCGGCAGATGGTCTTTGTCGATGCGACCTGTCCGCTTGTCTCGAAGGTTCATATCGAGGCCGAGCGCCACGCCGAGGCGGGATTGCAGATCGTGATGATCGGCCATGCGGGCCACCCCGAGACCATCGGCACGATGGGCCAACTGCCGCAGGGCGAGGTTCTGCTGGTCGAGACCCCCGAGGACGTGGCGGGGTTGCAGGTGCGCGATCCGGCCCGGCTGGCCTTTGTCACGCAGACCACCCTGTCGATCGACGACACCGCCGACGTGGTCGCCGCCTTGCAGGCGCGCTTTCCCGCCATCGTCGGCCCGCACAAGGAAGACATCTGCTACGCCACCACGAACCGCCAGCACGCGGTCAAGGAAATCGCGCCGCTCTGCGATGCCCTGCTGGTGGTGGGCGCCCCGAACTCGTCCAATTCCAAACGGCTGGTCGAGGTCGCGGCGCGCGCCGGATGCGCCTATGCGCAACTGGTGCAACGGGCAGACGATATCGACTGGCGCGCGCTGGAGGGTGTCGGAACCCTTGGCATCACCGCCGGTGCCAGCGCCCCCGAGGTTCTGGTGAACGAGGTGATAGATGCCTTCCGCACGCGGTACGACGTCACGGTGAACATCGTCGAAACCGCGCAGGAACGGGTGAATTTCAAGGTCCCCCGCGTACTGCGCGAACAGGCGTGAGCATGGCACATATCCCCCGCTCTGCCCTGTTGCTGGGGCTTGCCGGCCTGATCCCCTTTGTCTGGGGCGCGATCACCGCCGCATTTCCCGACCTCGCGATGTGGAGCGTGCGCACCATCGGGTCCCGCCTGACCGGGCCCTATGTCGGTCTGTTCTACGGGGCCATCATCATGTCCTTCATGTCCGGGGTGCTCTGGGGGTTTGCCGCCCGCGCCACCGGTATGGTGGCCAGCACCGGCTATGCGCTGTCCGTCATCCCCGCGCTCTGGGCCTTTTTCATGACCGGAGGCGGCCCGACCAGCGCAGGCATCAGCCTGATCGCCGGCTTTATCGGCCTGCTTGGTCTGGACTGGCTGTTCTGGAAACAGGGCCTGGCCCCCGATTGGTGGCTGTCACTGCGCGTGATGCTGACCGTTGTGGTGGTCGCCTGCCTCGCCGTGCCGCTGGTATGAGCGGCGATCCCGAAACCCTGCGCGTCTACGATGCCCGCGCCGCCGACTATGCCCGGGTCACGGCCACTCAGGCCCCTGATCCGATCCTGTCAGAGTTCATCGCCGCACTGCCATCCGGCGCGCGCGTTCTGGACCTGGGCTGCGGGCCGGGCACCGACGCGGGCCACATGGCCGCCAGCGGTCTGCAGGTCGAGGCGCTGGATGCCTCTGCCGCGATGGTCGCACAGGCCAACGCCCGCACCGGCGTCCGCGCCCGCCAGGCCGATTTCGACACGTTCGTGGCCGAGGGGCACAGCGCGGCCTATCACGGCGTCTGGGCCAATTTCAGCCTGCTGCACGCCCCGCGCGCAGCCCTGCCCGGGATACTGACGGCCATCCACACCGCCCTGCGCCCGTCGGGACAGGTTCACATCGCGGTCAAGACCGGCCACGGCAGCGCCCGCGACAGCCTTGGCCGCATCTACACCTACTACCAGCCCCAGGACCTGTCTGACCTCTTGCGCGCCACCGGCCTTGTGCCGCAATCGCAGGTCACCGGGCGCGACCCCGGGCTGGATGGTGTCATGGCCGAGTGGATCGCAATCCGCGCGCAACGCGGCTAAACCCTTGCGCCCCCTCCGCCGCCTCCGCTAGATGCGCGCATGACTCAGCTTATCGCCTTTACCGATGGTGCCTGTTCCGGCAATCCCGGCCCCGGAGGCTGGGGCGTCCTGCTGCGCGCCATGCGCGACGAGACAACGCTGAAAGAGCGCGAACTATCGGGTGGCGAAGCCGAAACCACGAACAACCGGATGGAACTGCTGGCCGCGATACACGCGCTGGAAACCCTGTCGAAACCGTCGCAGATCACCATCGTGACCGACAGCGCCTACGTCAAGAATGGCGTCACCGGCTGGATTCACGGCTGGAAAAGGAACGGCTGGAAAACCTCGGCCAAAAAGCCCGTCAAGAACGTCGATCTCTGGCAACGGCTGGACGCGGCGCAGGACCGGCACGACGTGACGTGGAAATGGGTCAAGGGCCACGCCGGCCATCCCGAGAACGAGCGCGCAGATGAGCTGGCCCGCGCAGGCATGGCCCCGTTCAAACCCGGCAAATAGCAATGGGCGTGCTCATCACCCTGCTCGACTACACCTCGGTGCTGATCTTCGCGCTGACCGGCGCGCTGGTCGCCAGCCGCGCGCAGCTCGATATCGTCGGCTTTGCCTTTCTCGCATGCCTGACGGCGGTGGGCGGCGGCACCCTGCGCGACGTGCTGCTGGATCGCAACCCGGTATTCTGGATCGCCGACCCGGGCTATATCGGCGTCGCAGTCAGCGCCGCGATGCTGATGTTCTTTACCGCCCACCTGTTCGAAAGCCGCTACCGCGCCCTGTTGTGGCTGGATGCCTGCGCGTTGGCCGTGGCCGTGACCGCAGGCACCGGGGTGGCCCTGTCGCTGGCCCAGCCCGCCCCGGTGGTGATCATCATGGGCATGATCACCGGCTGCATGGGCGGTCTGATGCGCGATGTCGTTGTGGGCCAGGTCCCGCTGGTCCTGAAACAGGGCGAGCTCTACGTCAGCGCCGCCTTCGCCGGAGCCAGCGCCGCAGTCGTCGCAGACCACCTGACCGAAACAAACGCAATCGCACTGGTGGCATGCGCCGCCATCACGCTGGTCCTGCGCGCCGGATCGCTGCGCTTTGGCTGGCGCCTGCCCGTCTACCGAAGCCGCCCACCCCGCGCCTGACCGCCTCCTGTCCATGTCTTCATCTTGCCAGGTAAACTCTGGGGGAGTTTGAGGGGGCAACGCCCCCTCATCCGGCATCGCGACCGCGATGCGCCCAAAGCGCGGGCGCAAGCCCGCTCGATCGGATTACCGCCGACCTTCGCGCAGCCATGCGCCCACGATCAGCGCCGAGGCCAGCAGCAGCACCAACCAGGCAGGCAGCAGCGGCACCTTGGTCACGTCCAGCGTCTGATAGGCCTCGCGCGGGGTGATGCCGATCCAGCCGCGCCCGGCAGCGGGGCGGCCATCGCGCACGTCGCGGATGCCCGGCACGCCCTCCTGTGCCAAGGCCACCGACCCACCGCGACCGGCATCCAGAACCGGGCGCAGCACCTCGTCCGTGGCGATCGTCTGCACGAACTCGCGCGGGGCTGCCGGGCCAAGGCCGATCACCGCCTCTTCATCACCCTCGCGCAACCGATACAGGCCAATCTCCGGCCCCTGAAAGATCGCCTCGTACTGTCCCGGTCGCACCTCTTGCAACGGCACGGTCACCTCTTCGCCGCTCGGTGTGGTGACCACCGCGTCACCCACGCTGTCGCCAAGAGTGCGGCGGATGATGCGCATGGTCTGGCCCGTGGGTTCGGCCCAGATCGCCTCTTCCTCAAGCTCGGGTTCCTTCATCATCCAGTGCGCCAGCCGCCGCAGCAGTTCCAGTTGCGGCCCGCCGCCTTCGAATCCGCGATCCCACAGCCATGCCTGATCCGAGGCCAGCAGCGCGATCCGCCCCTCGCCCACGCGGTCCAGCACCAGCAGCGGCTTGTCCTCGACCCCCGACATCACCACATGCCCCGCCTTTGGCGTCACCTCGACCTGGCGCATCCAGCGGCCCCAGTCGCCCGGGCCATCAGGGGCCAGCCCTGCGGTGACCGGATGGCGCTGGCCAATGTCCGTGACCGACGGGACATACCCTTCGTCAAACACACGCGCTGTCGGTTCCGCCGGCATCACCTCGGACAGGGGCGAGCGGTAGATTGAGTCCGCCGATGCGAAATCCGGCCCCGCCGCCACCAGCACCGCGCCCCCGTTCTCGACATAGTTGCGCACGTTATCCAGATAGAGCGAGGGCAGTATCCCCCGCCGCTTGTAGCGGTCAAAGATGATCAGGTCGAAATCGTCGATCTTTTCCAGAAACAGCTCGCGCGTGGGAAAGGCGATCAGCGACAGTTCCGACACCGGCACGCCGTCCTGCTTTTCGGGCGGACGCAGAATGGTGAAATGCACCAGATCGACCGAGGAATCCGATTTCAGCAGGTTGCGCCACGTCCGCCCCCCGGCATGCGGCTCGCCCGACACCAGCAGCACCCGCAGGCGGTCCCGCACGCCGTTGATCTGCACCAGCGCGCTGTTGTTGCGGTCGGTCAGTTCGCCCTCGGCCTCGGGCACGGAAAACCGGATCACGTTGCGCCCGCCATGGGGCAGGTCCAGCGGCAGCGTCACCGTGCGCCCGACCCGCAGATCGAAGGTCCGCGGCTCGCCCCCGTCGACCGAGATGTTCAGTTCCGCCGTCGCATTGCCGGGGGGCACGTCGCCCATGTCCTCGATCCGCAGCGACAGCGACACGGGCTCGCCCAGAATGGCAAAGGCCGGGGCGTTCTCGACCACCAGCCGCCGGTCCCAGTCGCCGTCCCGGCCCGTGTGCAGCAGGTGAAACGGGGCGGGCAGATCGCCCGCCAGATCGGCGTCATGCACCCGGCCATCCGACAGGGCGATGATGCCTGCGATGCGGCCACGCGGCTCTTCGGACAGCGCCTCGTTGATGGCGGTCATCAACTGCGTGCCGCTGTCGTCCTCGCCGTCGCCCAGGTCGATCCGGCGCAATTCGGTGTTCGGACGGGCCGCGATCGCCGCCTCGACCTGCGCTGCCGCATCCGCCGTCAGCGCGGCCCGGTCGCCAAGCTGCTGGCTGGACGAGCCATCAACCGCCATCAGCACGATATCGGACAGCGGCGCGCGATCCTCGGCCTGCCAGCTTGGTCCGGCCAGCGCGCCCAGCACCACCATCGCCGCCAGCGCCCGCAGCGCCCAGCCGCTCAGGCCGCGCCAGATCGCCAGCACGACACCGGCCAGCGCCAGCGCGCCCAGAACGGCCAGAACCGCCCAGGGCAACAGAGGGTCGAAGATCACGGTGCCGGTCATTGTCCCAACCTGTCCAGAAGAGCGGGCACATGGACCTGATCGGATTTGTAGTTCCCGGTCAGCACATGCATCACAAGGTTCACCCCGAACCGATAGGCCAGTTCGCGCTGCCGCTCGCCGCTAAAGCCCCGGCCCACGGGGTAGACCGGGTTGCCGCGATCATCCATCGCCCAGGCCGCGGCCCAGTCGTTGCCGCCGATCACCACCGGCGTCACCCCGTCGTTGAGGTTGCGGAACGGCATGCCCTCGATCTGCTCGGCGTCGGGCGGTGCGGCCTCGACCCAGACATCGCGGCTGGCATGACGCCCCGGGAAATCCTGCAGCAGGTAGAACGTGCGCGTCAGCACATGATCGCCCGGCAATTGTTCCAGCGGCGGAATGTCGAGCGGGCGGGCCAGATCCTGCAGCTTGCGCCCGTTGGGGCTGGAAGCACCAAAGCCCGCCACATCCGCATCCCGCGTGTCGAACAGGATCATTCCACCCGCCCGCAGATAGCGGTTCAGCTTGGCATACGCCTCGGCAGACGGGGTGGGCTGATCGGGGGTGATCGGCCAGTAAAGCATGGGGAACAAAGAGATATCGTCGGTTTCCAGATCCACACCCATCGCGCCCGCCGGCTCTACCGAGGTGCGGAAGAACAGGATATCCGACAGGCCGCGCATGCCCGCGTCGGCCATCTCGTCGATCTGCGCATTGCCGGTCAGCACATGAGCCAGCACCAGTTCGCCCGTGGCGGCAAGGGCAAAGCGGTCATCGGTCTGCGCATCGTCCTGCGCACGGGCGTCCATCGGCATCATCAGCGCAAAGGCAAGCATCGCCACGCCTGCGCCCTTGGCCACACCACCGCGCAGGCGGCCGGACAGGGCCAGCGTCGCGATCACATCCGCCGCCAGCAGCACCAGCGCCAGCGCCAGCAGCCAGCCACCAAGCGGCTGTTCGGCGGGCCGGTCCATGCCTTCGACGGGCACGCGGGCGGGCCATGTGGCGGGCACCAGCGCGCGGTCGGCGGTCATGGCGTTGCGCGCGATGCGCCGGTCCTCGCCCTCGTACACGCCGGGGCGCAGATCGGGGCCAAGCGGGGCCGCGATCAGGTCGGCCCCGTCCACGCCGGGCAGGGTCTGGCCTTCGTCGATCCGGCCAAACCCGTCCAGCACCGCGCGCGGCTGCCACATGCTGCCCTCCAGATCGCCCGGTTCGGGCTGCGTGGTGGCCGAGGACACCGCAAGACGTTCCAGCATCTGCACGAACAGGCCCGACAGCGGCAGGGTCGACCATTCGGCATTCGCGGTGACGTGGATCAGCACCACCTGCCCCTGCCCGATCCGCTTGCGCGTGACCAGCGGCGTGCCATCGGTCAGTTGCGCGATCACGCGGTCCGCCAGCGTCGGATCGGGCTGCGCCATCACCTGCGCGCTGATCCGGACCTCGTCGGGGATATCAAGACCAAAGAACGGGCTGCCCTCGGCGAAGGGGGCCAGCGACTTCGGCTCGCCCCAGCTCATCGCGCCACCGACGCTGCGGCCACCGGCGCGCAGGCGCACGGGCATCAGCGGGTCTTCGGAGCTGCGGCTGACATCGCTGGCAGCCAGACGCGGCCCGGCAAAGCGCAGCAAGGTGCCGCCACCATCGACCCAGTCCTGCAAGTCGGCCTGTTCGGCATCCGACAGGGTGGCCACATCGGCCAGCACCACCACGTCCGGGTTGGCAGGCAGCACATCGGTCAGCGCGCCGTCCAGCAGGTCGGCGGTCGGGTCCAGCGCCTGACGCAGATAGTGCAGTGGCTCCAGCAGTTGCAGCCCCTCGCGGTCATCGCGTCCTGCGATCAACGCCACCTCGCGCCGCCGCAGGCTGTCGTCCGACAGCGCCACGGCCCCCGCGCTGCGGATGCCCTCGATCTCGAACCGCGTGATGCGACCGCGCAATTCAGACGGCAGGGACAGATCGTCACTGGCCTCGGCCTCGCCCGGTTCGAACGTCAGCGGCAGACGCGCTAGCACCCGCGCCACGCCCGAAGGGTCAAGCCCATGCGCGGCAACCGTGATGTCGCGCGGGCCGGTCGTCAGCGCCCGGCGCGCGGTCAGGGTCACGATACCGCCCTCAAAGGTGGCAGGGGCCAGCGCCAGCGCGCCGCGCCCACCTTGAATGACACGCACCACCCCCCGCGCCTCAAGCGCGTTCAGCAGCGTATCGCGGCCCGGTTGCTCCAGCCCGTCGGACAGCCAGACCGTATCGAACGAACCTTCGCCCAGGCTCTCGGCAGCCTGTTCCATCATGTCCCCTGTCGGCTCCCACGGCTGCGGGGTCAGGCCTGCAATGCGCGCCTCCCACTGTGCCGGGGCCTGAAACACCGGCGCCTCGGGCGTGGTCAGGCGCAGAACGGCAGCGGTGCGCCCGGCGCGCCCGGCCTCGGCCAGCAGACGCTCCAGCATGTCGGCGCGCGCTGTCCAGTCCTGCGCGCCGGTCCAGCCGCCATCCAGCACGAACATCACGGGACCAGTGCCGCCTGTCTGGCGATCGGGTTCGGGGTTCAGGATCGGCCCGGCCAGCCCGATGATCACACCCGCCACGGCCAGCATGCGCAGCATCAGCAGCCACCACGGCGTGCGGTCGGTCACCGTGTCGTCGTCGGTCAGACCCAGCAGCAGGGCCACACCCGGAAACCGCCGCCGGATCGGCGCCGGCGGGATGGCACGCAGGATCAGCCACAGGACCGGCAGCGCGATCAGCGCCGCCAGCAGCCATGGCGCGGCAAATCCGATGGGGCCCAGCATCATCTCAGCCTCCCCTGATCCATCGCGCGCCAGGCCCACAGCAACGCCGCCTGCGCGCTGTCGCCGGTGTGGTGGCAGTCGTACTGCCAGCCGGTGACACGGCACAGATGCGCCAGTTCATCCTTGCGCTCTGCCAGCCGGTTCAGGTAGCGGTCGCGCAGATCACCGGCCTTGAGCGTTTCGTGACTGACCGTGCCACCGATGCTTTCGAACACGGTGCGCCCGTGAAAGGGAAACGCCTCTTCGCTGGGGTCCAGTACCTGGATCAGCAAGCCGCGCACGCCCCTGTCCGCCGCCTTGGTCAGCGCGGCCTTTACCGGGGCCACATCGCCCATGAAATCGGAAACGAAGGCGGCGCGGGCATGCGGGATCATGCCGCGCGCCTCGGGCTCGCCGTAATCGCTGGCCTCGTCATCCATGAAGATCGTCGCCAGCCGCTCAAGTTGCGCATTGCCGCGCCGGGGCGGCAGGGCGGCACCGGTCAGGCCCACACGCTCGCCGCCGCGGATCAGCATCACCGCCAGCGCCAGCGCCAGCAGCCGGGCGCGATCACCCTTTTCCGGCAGGTTCCTGTCGGATGAAAACCGCATCGAGGCCGAGCGGTCGACCCACAACATCACCGATTGCGCGATCTGCCATTCGCGTTCGCGAACGAATTGTTGGTCGCCGCGACCCGAGCGCCGCCAATCGATCGTGTTTGCCGCGTCGCCAGGCTGCACCGGGCGGTATTGCCAGAAGTCATCACCCAGACCCGCGCGTCGCCGCCCGTGTTCGCCCAGCAGGACGGTCCCGGCCAGTTGCTCGGCCCGCGCCAGCAAGGGCGGCAGGCGGGCCGCCTCGGCCTCGGCACGTGCGCGAAGGGCAAGGGGATTGCTCACGCCGCAGCCTCTTTGCGGGTGATGCCCGCAACGGTCTCGGCGATCAGGCCCGCCATGTCATCGCCGCGCGCCCGGGCGGCAAAGTTCAGCGCCATGCGGTGGATCAGCACCGGGTGGGCCATGTCGGCCACATCGTCCAGCGACGGCGCCAGACGCCCCTGCAACAACGCCCGCGCCCGCACCGTCAGCATCAGCGCCTGCGCCGCACGCGGCCCCGGACCCCAGGCGACGGTCTGCCGCACGCGGTCGGACGCGCTGTCATCATCGGGGCGGAAGGCGCGCACCAGATCAAGGATCGCCTCGACCACGCTGTCGCCCACGGGCATCCGGCGCAGCAGGGTCTGCGCCGCCAGCAGGTCATCGGCGCTGAACACCGCATGCGCCGCCTCGTCCGTCACGCCGGTGGTGGCCAGAAGGATGTCACGCTCGGTCGCGCGGTCGGGGTATTGCACGTCGATCTGCACAAGAAAGCGATCAAGCTGCGCCTCGGGCAGGGGATAGGTCCCTTCCTGTTCAATCGGGTTCTGCGTGGCCAGGACGTGAAACGGTGTGCCAAGCGGGCGATCCTCGCCTGCGACGGTGACGCGCCGTTCCTGCATGGCCTGCAAAAGCGCCGATTGGGTGCGCGGGCTGGCGCGGTTGATCTCATCCGCCATCAGAAGCTGGCAGAACACCGGCCCCGGCACGAATCGAAAGCTGCGCTTGCCATCCTCGTCCGTGTCCAGAACCTCGGAGCCCAGGATATCCGACGGCATCAGGTCGGGCGTGAACTGGATCCGGCTGCCATCAAGACCCATCACGGTGCTCAGCGTTTCCACCAGACGGGTCTTGCCCAGCCCCGGCAGACCGATCAACAGCCCGTGCCCGCCGCACAAAAGCGCGGTCAGGGTCAGGTCGACGACCCGCTCCTGTCCGATGAAACGCTTGGTGATCGAGCCCCGCGCCTGCGCCAGCTTTTCTTCCAGCGCCTCGATACCGGCCACCAGATCGGTGTCATCGGACATGGCAAAGCTCCCTTGTAAAACCTATGTCTGTTGAATGAGTGTATCGCGCACAACCGAAATGGCAAAAGCAATGAGCGGACAAAACATCGTGAAACCCTCGGCAGACAGCATCGTGGCCTCGGCCAAAGCCGCCCAGAAAGGCAAGGGGTTGCCCCCCGTGCACTTGTGGAATCCACCCTTTTGCGGCGATCTGGACATGCGGATCGCGCGGGATGGCACTTGGTTCTACCTTGGCACGCCCATCGGGCGACCCGCGCTGGTGCGGCTGTTTTCCACCATCCTGCTGCGCGAGGGCGATAAATATTTCCTTGTCACCCCTGTTGAAAAAGTAGGCATCACCGTCGAGGACGCGCCCTTTGTCGCGGTGGATTTCTCCGTTGAAGGCAGCGGGCGTGATCAAACGCTGACGTTCACGACCAACGTCGGCGACACGGCGGCGGCAGGCCCCGACCACCCGATCCGCGTCGTGCGTGACCCCGAAAGCGGCGAGCCCGCACCTTACGTGCTGGTGCGCGCCAACCTTGAGGCGCTGATCGACCGCAAGAGTTTCTATCGGCTGGTGGATCTGGGCGAACACCATGACGGCTGGTTCGGGATCTGGTCGGGTGGTCAGTTCTTCGGGATGATCCCGTCGGACGATCTGCCGCAGGGGTGATGCCCCTTGCCCAATGACGGAGGTGCAGGGCATCCTGCTGACAGAACCCTGTCAGCAGGCCTATGCTACAGGCGCCATGTCCCCACAGCAAAGGAGCATGGACATGAGCACACCCACCGTTGTCTGGACCGAGATCCCGGTCACCGATCTTGGTGCCGCAAGCGTCTTTTACGCAAAGGTCTTTGGCTACCAGATGACCCGGCAAGAGGGCGACCCGAACCCGCGCGTCGATTTCGGTTTCGACGGGATCGGCGGTCATCTCTATCCCGGCACGCCCGCGCGCGACTGTGGCCCCACCATCCACCTGTGCGTCCCCGACACGGTCGAGGCCACCGCCACGCGCTGTGCCGACGCGGGTGGCACCGTGCTGGGGCCGGTGATCGACATTCCGCCGGGACGGTTTCAGTATGCCACCGACCCCGATGGCAATTCGCTGGGACTTTTCCAGCCCCGGGCCACCTGATGCGCCGGGCCGACCGTCTGTTCCGGATCGTGCAGCATCTGCGCGGCGGTCGGCTGATCACGGCGCGCGGGTTGGCCGACCGGCTGGAGGTCAGCCCGCGCACCATCTACCGCGACGTGGCCGACCTGATCGGATCGGGCGTGCCGATCGAGGGCGAGGCAGGCGTGGGTTACGTCATGCGCGCAGGCTATGATCTGCCGCCGCTGATGTTCACCGAGGCGGAAATGGCCGCACTGGTGGCAGGCGCGCGCATGGTGCAGGCCTGGGGCGGCGCGCAGATGGCCGCCGCCGCCGAAGAGGCGCTGGTCAAGATCACCACCGTCCTGCCCGCCGATGCCCCCATGCAGGCCGATGCGGTGCAGGTTCACGCGCTGCAGATAGGCGAGATGACACCGGAGCTGCGCGCCCGGATCGATCTGGTGGATGCCGCGATCAAGGCCCGCACCGGGCTGGCCATCACCTATCAGGACGAGGCGGGCAACCCCAGCACCCGCGGCCTGCGCCCGCTGGGTCTGTGGTTCTGGGGCAAGGTCTGGACCATGGTGGCATGGTGCGAATTGCGCCATGATTTCCGCATGTTCCGGCTGGACCGGATCACATCTGTCACCTGCACCGGCCCGTTTCGGGATCGCCCCGGCCAGACCCTGCGCGATTTCTACCGGAGCGAGGCCGGGTGCCGGTAGCGCCCTGACGCCTCGTGCCGCAGGTGCGGATCGCGATCAGCCACGGTCCTTGGCGCGGATGTTGCGCACCAGTCCCTCCTGCGCGACATTGGCGACCATCCGCCCGTCGCGGGTGAAGATGCGCCCGCGGTTGAACCCCCGCGCACCACCGGCCCAGGGGCTGTCCATCACATAGAGCAACCAGTCATCAACGCGGAAATCGTCATGCAGCCAAAGCGCGTGATCCAGGCTGGCAAACTGCATGTCGGCATCGGCAAAGGCCTTGCCATGCGGCATCATCGACGTGCCAAGCAGCCCGAAATCCGAAATGAAGGCCAGCGCCGCGCGGTGCACCTTTGGATCGTCACCCAAGGCCCCCTTGGTGCGGAACCACATGTGCTGCAAGGCGGGGCGCGGGGTGCGGTCGAACGGCGGGCGCGGAAACTCGGCGCGCATTTCCACCGGGCGGGGAATCGCCAGCCATTTCAAAAACAGCTCTGGCAGCTCGTCGCGCATGGTTTCCGCCAGCTCGTGTTCGGTCGGCAGATCCTCGGGCGGGGTGACATCTGGCATCTGGTCGTGATGCGCCAGCCCCGGTTCCTGCACGTGAAACGACGCAGCTAGGTTCAGGATGGGTGCACCGTGCTGGATCGCCACGACACGGCGGGTATTGAAACTGCCGCCGTCGCGGTCACGCTCGATCTGGTACAGCACCGGCTGCGTGGCGTCACCCGGACGCATGAAATAGCCATGCAGCGAATGCACCGGCCGGTCATCCGGCACGGTCATCGTTGCCGCACTCAGCGCCTGCGCGATCACCTGCCCGCCAAAACTGCGCCCGCGCCCCTGCGGCGTGGCGATCCCGCGATAGAAGTTTTCCTCGATCCGTTCGACGGTCAGAACATCAACAAAAGCGCGGGTCAGCGTCTCGTCATCGATCGGTTGGTGTGCTTCGGCCATCGGGCCCTCCGTTTCTTTGGCTGCCAAATGGGCGGAAAACCGGCAGGAACGCAAGCCCCAGCCAGCAGACGGATGGCAGGTGCACACCATCACCAGATCTGACGCAAGATAACAAACCCGTTACGCGACCTTAATGTTTTCAATCGGTTGGAGCGAAGACACCCGCGCAGAACCGCGGCGGCCATGATCCAGAGCGACAGAACGCGGCGTAAGGATCGCGAAGGTGCGGACCTTCACACAACTCTTGAGCATAACGGGAGATTTTCATGACCACCATAGCAGGCATCGCCACGGGCGATGCGAACTTCAGCATCCTTGTCGCCGCAATCGGCTTTATCGACAGCCAGAAAGGCACTGATTACCTGGACACGGTCAGCGACCCTGCGCAGGATCTGACCGTGTTTGCCCCCACCAATGCCGCCTTCGGTCAACTGGCCACGGACCTGGGCTTTGCAGGCGATGCCACTGATACCGGCGCCGTCACCACCTTCCTGACCGGGCTGGGCGCGGATCTTCTGGAAACCGTGGTCACCTATCACATCGCCGCGGGCACCCTGCTGGCTGCCGACATCGCCGGGGCCGGGCAGGTCACGACGCTGCAAGGCGGGGTGATCGGCGCGGGCGGATTGCCCACGCTGACCGATCTGGAACCCGACCTGATCAATCCTTCCCTGACGACGACCGACGTCTTGGCCAACAATGGTGTCGTGCATGTGATCGACCGGGTACTGCTGCCTTTGGATTTGCCCGACAATGACGCGCCCACCATCACCGGCCTCGTTCTGGCAACCAGCGGATCCAGCGGCTTTGACTCCGATGGCAGCGATTTCGACATGCTGCGCGAGGCACTGGTGGCTGCCGGGCTGACCGGAACCCTGGACGATACCGATGCCGACCTGACCGTGTTCGCGCCCACCGACGATGCCTTTGTCAACCTGGCGCACACCCTTGGCTATGCCGGTACCGACGAGGCAGGTGCCTTTGACCATATCGTGGCGGCGCTGCGCCTGATCAGCGGCGGGGGCGACCCGTTGCCCTTGTTGACCGAGGTGCTGACCTATCATGTCGTCGGCGAAAGCCTGCAGGCCAGCCAGGTTCTGACGCAAAGCGGCATAACGACCCTTCAGGGTGGAACGCTGAGCGTTGATGCCGGGGCGCTGACCCTTGGCGATGCCGACCCTGACGTCGCGGACCCTGCTCTGGTGACGACCGACCTTCAGGCGGCGAACGGGGTGGTCCATGTCATCGACGGGGTCTTGCTGCCGGTTGATCTGCTGCCCTCGGACGGTTCGAACGACGTGGACCTGGTGATCGGTAACGACACGATCGACGTCATCTTTACCGGGGCCGATGCAGACCTGATCGACGGCAGGGGCGGGCATGACCTGATAAACGCCGCAGGCGGAAACGATTTCGTTCTGGGTGGCGATGGCAATGACACCATTCTGGGCGGGCGCGGCGACGACAGCCTGTACGGCGAAGCCGGGCGCGACGTGCTCAGCGGCTGGGCCGGGGACGACCTGCTGAGCGGCGGCGAGGGCAGCGACCGGCTGAATGGTGGATCGGGCAACGACACGCTGTATGGCGATGGCGGTGACGACTACCTTCTGGGCGGCCTCGGTGATGACATGCTGTATGGCGGGGCGGGGGACGACGATCTTGTGGGCGGTGCGGGGGACGACACGATTGTCGGTGGCACCGGCGACGACACGATGTTCGGCGGCGGTGGCGTGGATACGTTTGTGTTCCATCAGGGCGACGGCGATGACATGGTGCTGTACTTCCGTCCGGACGAGGACCTGCTGGACCTGCGCGATCACGGCATTGCCGATTTCTCGGCATTACAGATGTCGATGCAGAGCACACCCGGAATCACCGTGATCACGCTGGGAAGCGACACGATCACACTGCTCGGAACGGAAATGTCTCAACTGGACGCGGCGGATTTCCTGCTGTGATATCGCCACGGCCCTGCCCCGCATACGGGGCGGGGCCATCAGGTGGCACTGGCCGCCATACATTGCCGCCCGTCCGGGCCGCGCACCCACAGCGTGCCGTCATTGCGCCAACAGATCGTGGCGCATTCGTCATGCATCAGGGGCGCGGTGGCGCGAAAGGCAAAGCTCTGCACGCTGCCCAACTGCCGCTCGGCCACCAGCATCAGCAACTGTGCCAGCAGCGGGCCATGGGTGACCAGACCCTGATAGCCCTCGACCCCGGTGGCATAGTCCAGATCATAATGGATGCGATGGCCATTGAAGGTCAGCGCGGAATAGCGAAACAGCCGCGTGGTGCCGAAATCCCAGGTTTCCGAGATGTCCTCGTCCGTCTGCGCAATCGGTGCAACAGGTGCCGGGGCATCCGGCGCAGGGTCATGGCGATAGACCAGATCCTGCCATTCGGTCACACGGATCACCCCGTCCTGCGCAATCTCGTGCCGTAGGGTGACAAAGGCCAGCGGGCCAGTGCGGCCTTCCTTGTGCGCGGTGCTTTCGACGACAGACCGCTTCTCGGCCATCGCACCGGCGCGCAGGGGCCCGTGAAACTCCAGCCGCCCACCGGCCCACATCCGGCGCGGCAGGCCCATGTCGGGGATCAGCCCGATACCTGTTCGGGGATGCCCGTCGCGCCCCAGCTGCGTGGGCGGCTCGGGCTGCCAGAAGTAGATCTGGTGAAAGAACGGCGGCAGCGGGTCACCTGCATCGATCGTCGCCTGCATCCCCAGCGTGGCCTGCAGGGCACGGGCGCGGGCCGGGTCCATCACATCGGTCTGACTTTCGGTCACTTGCATCCCCTCTGTCACACGCGCCACGTCAGGACGGCGCGATCTTCTGCTTGGACAACTGTACCATAAGGATGCCGACGGCGATCACGACAACGCCCACCACATCCAGCGTGCCCAGTTTCTCTCCCAGAAGGGCAGCCGCTATGGCGACACCGAAAAACGGATTCAGGAAATGAAATGTCGCCGCCTTGACCGCGCCGATCATGCCCACCAGCGTGAACCAGACCCAGGTGGCCGCCAGCCCGGGCACGACAGTGGTATAGGCGAATGCCACGCCCAACTGCCATGTCCAGTTGACCACGATGGTTTCGGTCAGCGCCGAGGCCACGGCCAGACAGCCCGCGCCGACGAACATCTGCAGCCCCACGATCATCATCACGTTGCCCCCCGACGACGCGCCGCGCACCGACAGGGTTGCCACGGTCAGCGCCGCCGCCCCCAGCAGGCACAGGATCAGCCCGGTGCGGTCCACCCCGGCCTCCAGCCGCGCCCCCATGATCAGCGCCACGCCGATCACGCCCAGCACAAGCCCGGCCACGCCCATCCACGGCAACTTGTCGCGAAACAGCACCCAGCCCGCAAAGGCCACCATCAGCGGCATGGTCGAGGCGATGATCGACGCCAGCGAGGCCTCGACCGTCTGCATGGCAACAAAGTTCAGACCCAGATACAGCGCGTTCTGACAGACACCAAAGATGATCGTTGCCCGCCATTGCCCACGGGTCAGGCGCAGCGTCTGGCCCAGGGCCAGCGCGATTCCGACGCCCAGCACACCCGACAAGGCGAACCGCAGCGCCAAGGACGCCAGCGGCGGGGCGTCCGCGACGATCACCCGGGCCGATGTAAAGGCGCTGGACCACATGAGGGCAAAGGCCAGCCCCAGTAATATCGCCCGGATGTTCATACCTGCCCCCGTGTTCACGCGCCTGTCTTAGACACAAGCGCGCGGCGGGATGCAATCAGGTGTCAGCGAAACCGCGCGCGGGCGTTTTCGATGGCATCCGACAGGTTGGTCCAGGCCGCATCCATCCCGGCCTTCAGGTCCTTCCATGCGGCATCGCCGGAATGCCGGGTCTCTTCCATCCGCTTTTCCAGCGCGTCACGCTTGCCGCGCAGGTCCTGCAATGTCTCGCGATAAGCGATCTCGCCATCGGCCGAGGCCTCGCGCGCCCTGGCCTCAAGCTTGTCGATTTCGGCGTTCCATTGTTCGATCTGCGCCTTTGCCTTGCGGATATATGCATCGCGGTCAGACATCTGTGATCCTCCTAAGTTTTTAAATATTTCAATATCTTGACGCTCCAATCCTCCAGCGCGTCGCCCCACAATGGTAGTAATCGAAACCGCATTGTTTAAGTAAGATCGACTGACATACAGGAGAAAAAAATGTCCGTGACCAAGAAACTGACCCTCCCGGTGGTCGAACAGGCCCGACAGAACGACGAGTTCCGACAGGTCATCTGGACCGGCAAGCAGACCCAACTGGTGCTGATGGCGATCCCCGAGGGCGGGGAAATCGGTGGCGAAGTCCACGAAGGTCACGACCAGCTGCTGTATTTCGTGGCCGGCACGGGCCGCGCCGTGATTGGTGAAACATCCTATGACGTGGCCGAAGGCGACGTCAGCATCGTGCCCTCGGGCAGCTTTCACAACTTCAAGAACACAGGGGCCGGGATGCTGAGGCTGTTCACGACCTACAGCCCACCCGAGCATGAACCGGGCACCGCGCATGAAACCAAGGCGCAGGCCGACGCCGAGTGACCGGCAGGTCACAAAAGCAAAAGGGCCGCCCGTTGCCGGGGCGGCCCTTTGTGTTCGTAACGGAATGAAATCAGCCGTTCACGCTGTCTTTCAGCGCCTTGGCGATGGTCATCTTCACCACCTTGTCGGCGTCTTTCTTGATCGTTTCGCCGGTGGCGGGGTTGCGCACCATACGCTCGGGGCGTTCACGGCAATAGATCTTGCCGACGCCCGGCAGGGTCACGGCACCACCGCCCGACACTTCGCGGGTGATGATGGCAACAACGGCGTCCAGTGCGGCACCTGCGGTTTTCTTGTCACTGTCCATTTCGTCGGCCAGGGCGGCCACAAGCTGGGTCTTGGTCATCGGTTTCGCCATATTAGGTCTCCTTATGCTGCCCGAGGTCTTGGGCCTGTCCCACGATATTTAACGTCATCTAGCGGTTAAACACAACGATTAGTGGTCGTTTGCAAGCGAAAAACAACGGGTTTTGCGCGATTTCCCAACGTCAGAGAAAGGCGGTTTCGTCAAAGCTGCGCAGCTTCCGGCTGTGGATACGCTCCCGCGGCATGTCGCGCAAGCGCTCCATCGCACGGATACCGATCGCCAGATGCCGGGCCACCTGCGTCTTGTAAAAGTCCGAAGCCATGCCCGGCAACTTCAACTCGCCGTGCAGCGGTTTGTCGCTGACGCACAAAAGCGTCCCATAGGGCACCCGGAACCGAAAGCCGTTGGCGGCGATCGTGGCGCTTTCCATATCCAGCGCGATGGCGCGCGATTGCGACAACCGCTGCACCGGGCCGTGGGTGTCGCGCAACTCCCAGTTGCGGTTGTCCACGCTGGCCACGGTGCCGGTGCGCATGATGCGTTTCAGGTCGTATCCCTCCAGCGCGGTTTCCTGCGCCACCGCGTCCTGCAACGCGATCTGGATCTCGGCCAGCGCGGGTATCGGCACCCAGACCGGCAGATCATCGTCCAGCACCTTGTCTTCGCGCAGATAGGCGTGGGCCAGCACGAAATCGCCCAGCGACTGCGAATTGCGCAGCCCCGCGCAGTGCCCCACCATGATCCAGGCATGCGGGCGCAGCACGGCGATGTGATCGGTCGCGGTTTTCGCGTTCGACGGCCCCACCCCGATATTGACCAGCGTTATCCCCTCGTTATCGGCACGTTTCAGATGATAGGTCGGCATCTGCGGCATCTTGACGGGCGGGGTCAGCGGCTGTTCGGGATCGGTGATCGTGGCGTTGCCCGTGGCCACGAAGGCGGTATAGCCGCTGTCCGGGTCGGCCAGCGCGGCGCGGGCGAACGCCTCGAATTCATCGACATAGAACTGGTAGTTGGTGAACAGCACGTAATTCTGGAAATGCACGGGATCGGTGGCCGTGTAGTGCGACAGTCGCGCCAGACTGTAATCCACACGCTGCGCGGTGAACGGGGCCAGCGGGCCGGCCCCATCCGGCGCGGGCTGCGCCATGCCGTTGACGATATCATCGTTTGTCGTGCTCAGATCCGGCACGTCGAACAGATCGCGCAGGGTGAAATCCGCCGCACCTTCCTGCGGCACGGTCAGGTCGGGGCGGCTGGCCACGGCGAAGTGGACCGGCATCGGCGTGTCCGACACGCCGATCTGCACCGCCTGCCCGTGGTTTTTCACCAGCAGTCCGATCTGCTGCTCCAGATAATTCCGGAACAGGTCAGGCCGGGTGATCGTGGTGGCATGGGTGCCGGGGTTCGAGACGTGGCCAAAGCTCAATCGGCTGTCGATCTGCGCATAGGAATGGGTCGTCAGCCGGATTTCGGGATAATAGGCACGGATGCGGTGCTGCGGCGGTGCGCCTTCGATGGCGCGGGTGAAGGTATCGCACAGAAACCCGGTCGCCTGATCGTACAGCTGGATCAGCCGTGCCACCGCGGCCTTTGGGTCGGTGAACTGCTGCGAATCCGGGGTGTCTGGTGTCTCGTACTTCATGGGTCATGTCCTGTGCGCGTTTGCAGCACTGGAACAGGTCGAACCGGCAAGATCAACTTTGATGACAGCCGTTGACGCCATGGCGCGCAGGCGGAAAGCTGCGGCTCAACGGTTCGACGAGGGCAAACATGGATCTTGAGACGGTCAGCCCCGAGGATTTCGGGGCCAGTCTGCGCGGTGTGGGTCTGAACCTGCTGGTGCGTGACGTGCCTGCGCAGGTGGATTTCCTGTGCGATGTGTTCGGCATGACCGCCCATCGCGCCAACGCCGATTTCGCCATCCTGCGCTATGGCGCGCAGATCGTGCAGATCCACGCCGATGGCACCTATCACAGCCACCCGTTGCTGGGCCTGCTGCCGGAAACGCCGCCGCGCGGGGCCGGGGTGGAAATTCGCCTGTTCGACACTGATCCCGATGCCGCCGCCACTCGCGCCACGGCGCGCGGCGCGGTGGTGCTGCAAGCGCCGACAGACAAACCCCACGGCCTGCGCGAAACCTGTATCCTGTGCGACAACGGCTATGCCTGGGTCGCCAGCCTGCCCAAATCCGACACCCCGAAAGGAGCCTGAACCATGAGCGTGACCAACCTGAAACCCAATATGGACCACTGGCAGGAGCGCGTCGATCTGGCCGCGGCCTTTCGCTGGACCGCGCGTCTGAACATGCACGAGGCGGTGGCGAACCATTTCTCGCTGGCGATCAACGACGATGGCACCCGGTTCCTGATGAACCCCAACCAGATGCATTTCTCGCGCATCCGTGCGTCCGACCTGATCGTGGTCGATGCCAACGATCCCGAGACCCTGAAAGGGCCGAACGCGCCCGACCCCACCGCCTGGGGACTGCACGGCGGCATCCACCGGCACTGCGCGCACGCGCGCTGCGCGATGCATGTCCATTCGATCCACGCCACGGTGCTGGCCTCGCTTGCCGACAGCCGCCTGCCCCCGATCGACCAGAACTGTGCCACTTTCTTCAACCGCTACGTCATCGACGACGGCTATGGCGGTCTGGCGTTTGAAGAAGAGGGCGAGCGTTGCGCGCGCCTGTTCGACGACCCGAAAAAAAAGGTGATGATCATGGGCAATCACGGTGTGCTGGTGATCGGCGACACCGTGGCCGACACGTTCAACCGCATGTTCTATTTCGAACGCGCCGCCGAAACCTACATCCGCGCGCTGCAGACCGGCCAGCCGTTGCGCGTTCTGCCCGACGAGATTGCAGAAAAGACCGCGCAGGAGCTGGAAGCCTACCCCGAGCAGGATGCCCGCCATCTGGGCGAGCTCAAGGCGATCCTGGATGATGAGGGTGCGAATTACGCCAGCTAGACGTGACGTGACGGAACGTCGCGGCTGCCAATCGGCGCGCGGCGGCGTAAAGCTGCGCGCAAACCAGTCTTGAGGAGGAACAGACATGAGCGACGACATCGTTATCCTGGGCGGCGCACGCACCGCCATCGGCACGTTCGGCGGCAGCCTTGCGGGCACTGCCCCTATCGACACCGCCACCACCGCCGCAAAGGCCGCGATGGAACGGTCGGGCGTCGAGGGCGGCCAGATCGGCCACGTGGTGTTCGGCCACGTCATCAACACAGAACCCCGCGACATGTACCTGAGCCGCGTGGCGGCCATTCAGGCCGGCATCCCCGACACCTCGCCCGCGATGAACGTCAACCGACTTTGCGGCTCGGGCGCGCAGGCGATCGTGTCGGCCACGCAGGCGCTGATGCTGGGCGATGCCGATTTTGCGCTGGCCGGCGGGGCCGAGGCGATGTCGCGCAGCCCCTATATCATCCAGGATCAGCGCTGGGGCGCCAAGATGGGCGATATCAAGACGCTCGACATGATGCTGGGCGCGCTGAACTGCCCCTTCGGCACAGGGCATATGGGTGTGACGGCCGAGAATGTTGCGGGCGAGCATGGCATTTCGCGCGAGGATCAGGATGCGTTCGCACTGGAATCCCAGCGCCGTGCCGCCGCCGCCATCGAAGCCGGGTATTTCAACGACCAGATCGTGCCGGTCGAGGTGCGGGTAAAGCGCGACACGGTGGCGTTCGACACGGATGAGCACCCCAAGGCGACATCGGCCGAGGCTCTGGCCGGTCTGCGCCCCGCCTTCCGCAAGGATGGCAGCGTGACGGCGGGCAATGCCAGCGGCATCAATGACGGGGCCGCCGCCATCGTGCTGGCCCGCGCCAGCGCCGCGCAATCCGCCGGTCTGACACCGAAATTCCGCGTGCTGGGCTATGCCCATGCCGGCGTCCGCCCCGAGGTGATGGGCATCGGCCCGATCCCCGCGGTGGAAAACCTGCTGGCGCGCACCGGGCTCAAGGTCACCGATTTCGACGTGATCGAAAGCAACGAGGCGTTTGCCGCACAGGCAGTCGCGGTCAACAACGGCCTCGGGCTGGACCCTGCCCGCGTGAACCCCAACGGCGGGGCGATCGCACTGGGGCACCCGGTCGGCGCGACCGGCTGTATCGTCACCGTCAAGGCGATGTACGAGCTGGAGCGGACCGGCGGCAGCAAGGCACTGATCACCATGTGCATCGGCGGCGGTCAGGGCATCGCCATCGCGATCGAGCGTATCTGAGCCCGCGACAATCGGCAGGGTGGGCGATCTGCCCACCCGCGCCTTTCAATCAATGCGTATCTGCGCACGGGCCGCACGGCCCTGCGCATCGATCACCGACAGGGCAAGATAGCCCGCGCTGGGGGTCGGCAGGGTAATCTCGCGCCGATGCTGGCCGGTGGCGACAGGCGCGCCGTTGGCAAGCACGGTAAACGGCGCCACCCCGTCGCGCAGTTTCAGGGTCAGCACACCGCTGCCGTTCAGGTCCAGCCGCGCGCCATCAGGCGGGAACGCCAGTTTCGGCGCATTCTGCGCCGGCGCGAACACCGCATCGCGGCTGCGAAACCGTTGCAGGTTCGGCGGCAGCCGATCGTTGGACACCAGCAACGCATCACGCGGCGGAGGCGGCAGCGGGTCGGGGCGCGATTTCAACCGCGCAAAGGCCTGAAACAGCACCGGCGCGGCCAGATCGCCACCAAACGCCCCCGGCACCGGCGTGCCATCGGCGCGGCCCATCCAGACGCCTGCAACGTGCCGCCCGTCGAACCCCACCGCCCAGGCATCGCGATGGCCGTAGGAGGTGCCCGTCTTGTAGGCCAGCCGCATCTGCGCGGCGCCCTTGGGCGGGGCCAGCCCGGCAAGGATATGGCCCACGGACCACGCCGCGCGCGCGCTGGTCAGGCTGCGCGCCGCAACCGCAGAACCATGGCTGCGCAGCGGCACCGCCTGCCCGCCATTGGCCAGCCCGGCGTAGATCTGCACCAGATCATGCAGGCTCAGTCCCACACCGCCCAGGGCCACCGCCAGCCCCGGCCTGCCGCCCGGAATGACCGGCTGCGTCCCGGCCCGCTGCATCGCCGCCACCAGCCGCGCCGGTCCCAGCGCCTGCGTCATCGCCACGGCGGGGATGTTGAGCGAGAGTTGCAGGGCCTGCTCCACCGTCACCTCGCCGCGGAACTGCCCGTCGAAATTCTGCGGCGCATAGCCGCCAAAGCCCATGGGCCGGTCCGGCATCAGGGTCTGCGGATGCGCCAGCCCCTGATCGAACCCCAGCGCGTAGATCAGCGGCTTCAACGTCGATCCCGGCGAGCGCAGCGCCTGCGTCATGTCGACAAAGCCCTGCCTGCGGTCGGCGGTGTAATCCGGCGATCCGACATGGGCCAGAACCTCGCCCGTCCGGTGATCGGCCACCAGCATGGCGATGGACAGCCGGTCGGGGCGACCATGCAGCGCGCTGCGGGCAAGCTGCTCCAACGCGGATTGCAGGGTCGCATCCAGCGTCGTGTCATGGGCCTGCGCGCCCGGATCGGCCTGCACCAGCGCGTCGCCCAGATGCGGGGCCTGCATGGGAAAGGCGCGGCGGGTGGTTGGCACGGGTTCCGACAGGGCAGCCTCGGCGCTGGCATCGTCCAGCACGCCCGCGCGTACCATACGGGCCAGCACCCGGTCGCGCGCTTTGGTGGCAGACTGATGGGCACGGTCGGGGCGGCGGGCCTCGGGCGATTGCGGCAAGGCAACCAGCAGGGCGGCCTGTGCCGGCGTCAGGCGATTCGGTTCCTTGCCGAACCACGCCAGCGTCGCGGCGCGGATGCCCTCGATGTTGCCGCCGAAGGGTGCCCGCGTCAGGTACAGCGACAGGATGTCGTCCTTGCCAAGCAGGCGTTCCAGCGCCAGCGCCAACCGGATCTGGCGCAGCTTGCCCCGCCATGCGCCGGTGCCGCTGTTCTCAAGCAACCGCGCCACCTGCATGGTCAGGGTCGATCCGCCCGAGGTGACGCGCCCGTGCCACACGGCCTGCGCCGTGGCGCGGATCATCGCCAGCGTATCAACACCTGCGTGGCGGTAGAACCGCTTGTCCTCATAGGCCAGCAGCATCGCCAGATAAGCCGGATCGACCTGCGCCGGGGTGGCCCCCAGCCGCCAGCGCCCATCCTCGACCGGGTAGGCGCGCAAAAGCTGCCCGTTCCGGTCGCGGATTTCCACCGATTGCGCAACGAGCGTGGGCGGCAATGTGGTCGCGTCGATCCATCTGTCCGCCGAATCGCGCAGCCCCGCCCCGGCCCACAGCAGCGCCGTTACGAGGATCAGCGCGCGCCAGATCACGGAGTCACTGCAACGCTGCCCGTATCGGTGCGGGCGCGATACTGCGGGCGATACATATCCTCGACCGTGGCGGCGGGGTGGTGATAGCGCCCCGGTGTAGTGGCCCGCGCGATATAGGCCAGCGTGAACGGATTGCTGCCGGTCCAGTCCACCGCCGCAAGAAAGCGGTCGGCGCGGAATTCGGCATGCTGCGCCTCGGCCGTGTCCAGCCAATCGAGCGCGCGGATGTCACCGCTGCGCAACAGGTTGGGGTTGTCGATCTCGAACCCCGCCGGCAGCGGGTCGTTGACCATCAGACGCGCGCCGGTGGGCTGGAACGGAGTGATGCGCAGAACGGCGACCATGCGGGTGCCGGTGGCCACGCTGGCAGGGTCGATGACGTTCCCGTCCATGTCGAAATACTGCCGCTCGATCGCATAGCCGTAGCCGCCTGCCGGGTCGGGCTGCTGCGGGACGCCAAGCGTGGTCAGGGTGACACGCGCGTCGCCCGCCCCGGTGTTGGACAGGGTCAGGGGCTGCGCCAGATCATCGGCAAAGCGGCGCACCAGCGGCCCGGTTGGGGCCTGCCCGTTCAGCAGCAAGCCATCGGTCGGGTCATCCACCAGCGCGCGGGCGGCCATCAGGGTCCATGCGGCCTCTTGCGTGGAGGGCTGGCCGCTGTTCTGCGCCACATAGGTGGTCAGGGCTGCGCGGTCTATCGCCGTGCTGCCCGCCTCGGACGCCAGCGCCAGCAGGCCCGCCGCATCGCGCAGCGGGGTGCCATAATCCGCGCGCCACAGGGGCGGCTCGTCCGTGCCAAGTTGCGGGGTCAGCTTGCGCGCGGCGGTAGAGAACATCGCATCCGCCCGCGTCTGATCACCATAGGCGGCCAGCGCCGCCCCCAGTTGCGCCGCCGCCAGCGGGGTGGCAAAGGCATCGGCCTTTTCATCCGCATAGTAGCGCAGATCGCCCATGTTCGCCGCGCCTTCACGGGCCAGAACAAGCAGCGCATAGGCCAGCGCCTCGCCGCCGTCGTCGAAATCCGGGGTATAGTTGACGCGGTTGCGCAGGTTGTCCAGCGCGCTGCGCAGGGCCAGATCGGGCACGTCATGGCCAGCGGTGCGGGCACGCGACAGAAAGTCTGTCACATAGGCGTCGAGCCAGAAATCCCCGCCCTCGGCCCGCCACAGCCCGAACCCGCCGCCCGAGGCCTGACGGGTCAGGATGCGCGCCGTCGCCTGCGTGATCTGCGCGTCGATCTGCGCGCGGTTGCCAAGGCCAAGCAGCTCGGCGACCGAGGACAGATAGAGCAGCGGCAACGCCTGGCTGGTGATCTGCTCGGTGCAGCCGTAGGGATAGCCATCCAGCCGCGCCAGCAGGCCCGGCACATCCAGCTGCGCCAAAGGCCCGGCCGACAGCATCGCCTGCCCGGTGCCGGGGCGATACTGCGCCAGAACATCGGCGTCAAAGGACAGGGTTTCGCCCGGGGCCAGCGTGATTTGCCGCGTCCTGGCGGTTTCGGGGTCGTTCGCGCGCACCGGCAGGGTCAGGGACTTGGTCAGTTGCCTGCCAACCGGCGTGGTCAACGCGATGCGGATCTCGTGATCGCCCACATCCTGCGCGGTTATCGGCACCGACAGCACCTGCTTGCCCTGATCGGTCAGGGTGATCTGCGACGGGATCGCAGCGGCATCCAGCGTTACACCATCCGCCGTCACCTCCAGTCCCATCTGCCCAGACGGCCCGGTGGTGTGGATCACTTCCAGCAGCAGGCGGCTGTCATCGCCGGGCGACAGGAATTGCGGCAGGCTGGCGGTCACGACCACCGGGTCAGCAACCACCACATCGGCCTGCGCCTGCCCCACGGCGCGCGGGCTCCAGGCCACGGCCATCAGGCGGACGGTGCCGTTGAAATCCGGCAGGTCAAAGCTGACCTCGGCCCGGCCATCCGCGTCCACGGTAACCGGACCGGTGAAATAGGCCACCAGTTCCTCGGTCGGGGGCGGGCTTTGCATCTGAAGGGCCGATCCGGCATCGCCGCCCGACCGGACCTGCCCCATCGCGCCGTTCAGACCGTCGATCAGACGGCCATAGACATCGCGGATTTCCACGCCGAGGCGGCGTTGGCCGAAATAGTGTTCGGCAGGATCGGGAGACTCAAACCCGGTCAGGTTCAGGATGCCCAGATCGACCGCGGCAAGGGTGACATGGGCGGTCTCGCCCGCGGTCACGTCCTCCACCTGCACCCCGGCGACCAGTGGCCCGCGCGGGTCGGCGCGGTCGGGCGCGTCGATGCTGACCTGCAACAGGCGATCGCCACGTTCAACCGAGGCATGGACCAGACCCAGCGCACGCGCTGGATTGCGGCCTGCGGCCACATCCATCGGCCGGATCGCCTGCGCCGCGACATAGACACCCGCGCCCCACTCATCGGTCACGGGCAGGTCGATCAGGTTTTCGCCCTCGGTCAGGTCAACCGCCTGCATCGACACCACACGGTTCGACATCACCGTGACCAGCGCCTTTCCGGGCGAACGCGGCACCACGCGGAGCCGCGCGGTATCGCCGGGGCGATAACCTGACTGATCCATCGACACCTCAAGCATGTCCGGTGTCGTCGCCGGATTGGCGGGCGCGTACCACCCGGCATGGAAATCGACGGACGAGGCGGTATAGGGACCGCTGCTTTCCACGACCAGCTCGTACCGGCCCCAATCGACGGATGCAGAGATCGCCTGCGGCTCGGTGCCCAGCATGACGGTGCCACTGGCCACGCGGCTGCGGGTCGTCACCGGCTCCCACTGCCAGTCACCGTATTGGGAATACCATTGATAGCGCGTTTCGACCCGGTTCAGCACCCAGTCTGCCTGTATCGGCGCGGTGGCGATCAGGGTGAAATCGGCATTGCTGCCCTGCGACAGCACATCGTCGAACCCCGGTTTGATCCCGATCAGAGGCGTTGTGGCGGCCAGCGCGCGGGTGATGCGGCGTTCGACCGGGCGGCCCGAGCCTTCGGTCACGCGGATGTCCACCCGCGCCTCGGCCGGGCCTGTGTAATCGCCCGTTTCGGGGAACTGCAACGGCAGCACCGCGCGGCCCTGCGCATCGGTGCGGACAGTGTCCAGCCCGGTCGCGCGGCCACGAAACGTGTCGTCATACCGCCCAAAGACATAGCCGGGATGATCGGGCAGGCTGCGGCTGGGCAGCAGACGCAAGGTGCCCTCGACCGCCAGATCGACCCCGGGCGCGCCAAACAGATAGCGCGCATTGACCGTCACCGCAGGCGCGTCGGCGGGGCGCAAGGGGCCGTCGGGCAGGGTCAGGTCGAAATCGATACGCTCGGGCAGGAAATCCTCGACCAGCAGATCGGTGGCGGCGATGGCGGGCGCATCCGGGTCGGCCCGCAGCTCCAGCCGCCATGTGCCGCGCGGGGCGGTCTGCGCGACCGGCAGGGCGAACACATGCCCGCCCGCGCTGTCGTTGTCCGACAGGGTGCGCGAATACTCGACCCCGTCGGGCCGCGTCAGGATCGCGGTGAGCGGCAGGCCGGGGATCGCCTGCGCCTGCCCGTCGCGGACAAGGGCAGTGGCATGGATCACCTCGCCTGCGCGATAGGCCCCGCGATCGGTAGTCAGGAAGGCGTCGATCGGGCCGGGGGCCTCGCGCCCCTCAACGCCCCGGTCGGACAGATCGAACGCCGGATCCGTGAGCGACAGAAAGGCCATATCGGTATCGCCATCGCTGACCGTGACCAGCGCAGGCGCCGCCCCGCCACTGCCGCGCATCAGCCCCGGCGAAAAACTGGCCAGCCCCATCGCATCGGTGGTAGCAGAGCCCAGCACACGGTTGGATTGCGCGATCAGCGTGACGGTCAGCCCTTCACGCGGGGCGGCATCGCCAAGACCGCGCACCAGCACATGCAGCCCGTCGGTGCCCGACAGGGTGGTCACACCCAGATCGGACAGCACGAACCACTGCGTTGCCCCCGGATCGTCATAGCCATCGACACCGGGAACCGAGGCGGACAGCGCATACAGCCCCGGGGCCAGATCGGCCACGATGTCGCCCATCGGCAGACGCGTGGTCATGTCGGCGTTCAGGGTATTCTGCACCTCGCCCTGCCCTTGCCAGACCTGCTCACCCACTTGGTCCGCGAACTGCGCACGCTCCCATTGCGACAGGCGGTTGCCGAACAATCCGTTCTGCATGGTCCGCAGCAGGTTGCGGTCATCGACCCGGCGCAGGGTCAGGCCCAGCGTGTCCAGATTGACTGTCTGCACCGGCAGCGCCGCATCGGCCCCGCGCGGCAGCACATAGGCACGGCCCGGAAACACGATTGATGGCGCGCGGTCACGCACATAAAGCCGCAGGTCAACGTCCTTGATCAACGTCTCGCCGGTGGCATCGGGCAGACCTTGCCGAAAGGTCAGGGCATAGCGTTCGCCATGGGACAGCCCGGAGATGCAGATCTGCCGCCCCTCGGCCTGCACCGCCATGGTGGCGTCGGGCAGGCGGATGTAGTCGGCATACTCGACCCCGTGTTGCGCCAGCGGCTCGGAAAACTCGGCGCAGATGCGCGGATCGGCCAGATCGCTTTCAACCCGGCTGTCGGTGATGCGAAAGCCGTACTTGCCCACGGCCTCCTCCAGCAAATCGGCAAGATCGTCGCGCGGTTGCAGGCTTTGCGCCAGTCGCAGCGCCGGGATCATGTCGCGACCGCGAAAACTCGCTTCGAGCGCGCGGGCAAGGGTTTCCAACGCGCTGACCTGCTGGCCGGCCGTGGCGGCGCGCAGATAGGCGTTGATGGCAGCAGGCAGGGCCCGCTGGCGATAGGTGGCCGTGTTGTTGTCGGTCCGGACCTGCAACCCCAGCCGGGCATACTCGGCCCACAGATCGCTGCGGTCCGCATGTGCCAGCGCGCCCCCGGTCCAGCGAAAGGCGTTTATGAGATCCTGCGCGGCGCGGCGTTCTGCGGCGGCCTCAAGCATCCGGTCAAGCGTGTGTTGCCCCGATGGGTGCAGCGTGCCGATGGTGGCGGCCAGATCGCGGGCCGCGTCCAGCGTGTCCGCACCAAGGTAGGACAGATCGGCGGCACGGGTCTGGCCGAGCGTCAGCGCCTGAGGATCGGTGTTGCGCCGCTCGGCCGAAACCGCGCCCTGATAGTCCACGCGCTGATCGATGCCGGTCTTGGGAAAACAGGCGTTCGAGCGGCTGTTGAAGGTGAAGGCCACGCAGCGCGTATCGGCGCGACAGGCACGCTCGCAAGCCTCGACCGTGGTGTTGAACAGCGCCTGCAGGTCGCCGCCATAGAAATCCGTGTCGCGGGTGACGATGAACCGTTCGGACGGCATTGCCGATTGCGCGATCGCGCCCCCCGGCAGCAAGGTCAGAGCGACGACAAGGGCGGCGAAAATGGGGCGCATGGCAAATCTCCGAAGCTATGCGTGCATGGTGACAGCGGGGACGAGTCGGCGCAACGCCCAACCCCTGCCCCGATTAACGACATATTCACCACAGGGGCGGAATTTGGGCGCCATGGGAGTCGCGACAGATCACGTCGGAGAACGGGCATGAGCCTTGCCAACAAACTGGCAGAAGAGCGCCGCGCAAGGCTGGCGGCGGAACGCCTGCTTGAGCTCAAGCAGGCAGAGCTGTTTGCCGCCAACCGCAAACTGGGCCAGCACGCCAAGCAGTTGTCGGATGAAATCACCGAAACCCGCGCCCAAGTGGAAACCATCAAGGACGAGAATCTGCGCGTCAAATCCGACCTGACCGAAGCCCGACAAAAGATCGAGATCGCAGAGCGCCGCCTGTGGCTGTCGATCGAGACGATTCAGGACGGTTTCGCCTTTTTCGACGCGGATGACCGGATGATCGCGGCCAATAATGCCTATGTGGGCTTTTTCGACGGGCTGGAAGAGATCCAGACCGGCATCACCTATCCGCGCATCCTGCAACTGCTGACAGAAGAAGGGATCGTGAACATCGGCGATATGAATCCCGCCGAATGGCGTGCCATGATGATGAAGCGCTGGCAATCGCCCAACCCGGAACCCTTTGTCATCCGCACATTCGACGATGCCTATATCAAGCTGATCGATCAGCGCGGGCATGGCGGCGACGTCGTCAGCCTTGCGCTGAACATCACGGCTGCGGTGCGCTACGAATCCGAACTGCGCGAGTCCCGCAAAAAGGCCGAGGCCGCGAACCGCGCGAAATCGGCCTTTCTGGCCAACATGTCCCACGAAATCCGCACGCCGATGAATGGCGTGGTGGGCATGGCAGAACTGTTGTCCGATACCCGCCTGACCGAAGAACAGCAGCTTTATGTCAACACCATCCGCAACTCGGGCGAGGCACTGCTGGTGATCATCAACGACGTGCTGGACTACTCCAAGATCGAGGCGGAGAAGCTGGCGCTGCACCCGGAACCCTTTGATCTGGAACGCTGCATTCATGAGATCGTGATGCTGTTGCAGCCTGCGGCTCGCGACAAGGGGCTGGATATCCTGATGGATTACGACCTGTTCCTGCCCACGATGTTCGTCGGCGATCCGGGGCGCATCCGGCAGGTTCTGACCAACCTGATGGGCAACGCGGTCAAGTTCACCGTCTCGGGCCATGTGCTGGTGCGGGTGGTGGGCATGACCGGCGACAATGACGAATGCCATCTGCACATCACGGTCGAGGATACCGGGATCGGCATTCCGCCCGACAAGGTCGATCATGTATTCGGCGAGTTCAACCAGGTCGAAAGCGAGCGCAACCGACAGTTCGAAGGCACCGGGCTGGGGCTGGCGATTTCGCGTCGTCTGATCGGGTTGATGGGCGGCAACATTTGGGTCGACAGCGAGGAAGGGCGCGGATCATCCTTCGGGTTCAAGCTGGTTCTTCCGGTGGCCGAGGCCCATGCCGGTGCCCCCGTTCTGCCCGCCACCCTGCGCCGCGCGCTGGTGGTGGACGACGTCGAGATGAACCGCCGCATTCTGCAAAAACAGATGGAGGTTCTGGGCATCGAAACCGTGCTGTGCGACAGCGGTGCCGCCGCGCTGGAGGCGCTGACAGACGGGTTCGATCTGGTGCTGAGCGATCACAACATGCCCGGGATGGACGGTATGGAACTGGCCGCCACGATCCGCGCGCGCGGCGGCGATATGCCGATCCTGATCCTCAGCTCCAACCCCACGCTGGCCGAGAATGACCCGGCCCGCGCCCATGTGCAGGCGGTGATGCAGAAACCCACGCCGCGCGCGCATCTGTTCGCCCGGTTGCAGGGGCTGGGCCTGGGCGCGTCAGGCCCGGAACCGGCACAGCCGACACAGGCGGCGACCCCGCCTGCGCCACCTGCGGGGCGCAAGATGCGGGTGCTGGCCGCCGAGGACAACCGCACCAACCGGCTGGTCTTTGGCAAGATGGTGCAGGATCTGGATATCGATCTGGAATTCGCCGCAAACGGCGTCGAGGCG
This sequence comes from Lacimonas salitolerans, assembly GCF_042677865.1. Classification (NCBI taxonomy): domain Bacteria; kingdom Pseudomonadati; phylum Pseudomonadota; class Alphaproteobacteria; order Rhodobacterales; family Paracoccaceae; genus Lacimonas; species Lacimonas salitolerans. The sequence goes on from NZ_JBHUDD010000157.1 coordinate 63,430, forward strand.
GTGCAGCAGTTCGAAAGCTTCGCGCCGGACATGATCTTCATGGACATCTCGATGCCCACGATGGACGGCAAGACCGCCACCGCCGAAATCCGCAAGCTGCCGGGCGGCGACCTGCCCATCGTCGCGATGACCGCCCACGCGATGGAGGGGGACCGCGAAACCATCCTGGCCGCCGGGCTGGACGACTACCTGCCCAAACCCCTGCGCAAATCCGCGATCTGGGCGGTCATCGCCGCACATTGCCCTGCCGATGCGCGCGATCCGGGCGCAGGTGTGCAACCGGATGCGGCCAGCGCGTGATCAGGCCGCCTTTTCCGCCGCCTCGGCGCTGCGCAGGAACACCGGCTTGTCGGGTTCCGACAGATCGGACTGCCAGACATAGCCGCCCATGTCGAACCCGCGCAGCGAGTCGGGGTCGGTCAGGCGGTTTTCCATGATGAACCGCGCCATCGAGCCACGCGCACGCTTGGCGTAGAAGCTGACAACCTTGGGACCACCCGGCTTGTCCTCAAGGAAAACCGGCGTGATCACCCGCAGCGTCAGCGCGTTCTGATCGACCGCGCCGAAATATTCCTGACTGGCGCAATTGACCAGCGTGCTCGCCCCCACCGCAGCGGCGCGTTCGTTGATCGCACGGGCGATCCGGTCACCCCAGTAGTCATACAGCGTCTTGCCGCGCGGCGTTTTCAGACGGCTGCCCATTTCCAGCCGGTAAGGCTCGATCGCGTCCAGCGGGCGCAGCAAGCCATACAGCCCCGACAGGATGCCGAAATGATCCTGCGCCCAGCGGATCGCATCCGCGTCCAGCGTCGCGGCCTCGAACCCCTGATAGGTGTCGCCCGCAAAGGCGTAGACGGCGGGCTTGGCCTCCATCCCGCCGAAGTCGCGGAACCGTTTGGCATTCAGCTTCGCCAGATTCTCGCTGATGTGCATGAGTTTTTGCAGATCGCCCACGGTCAGCCCCTGCGCCACCCGCGCCAATTCCCGGGCCTGTGCCGTGAATTCGGGCGTTGTGGGGGTGATCCCGTCCACCGGGGACATATCCAGTTTCTTGGCGGGCGATACGACTGCGAACATCTTGGGCCTCCGGGGGATGCTGATTGAACGTGACCTAGTCCTCGGCGCGCAGAACGTCCAGAAACGCCGGGCCGAAACGGTCGAGTTTCTGCTGCCCCATGCCCGGCACCCGGCCCAGATCGGACAGGGTCGCGGGGCGGCGCTCGGCCATGTGGCGCAGGGTCGAGTGTGTGCAGGACATCGGTTTTTCCGTGCCGTCCGCCCCGCGCTGCAATTCCTGCTGAACGGCGATCAGCTTGTCGAACACAGTGCCAGCCGCGCGCCCGGCCAGCTTTTGCCGTGTGGGGTGCATGGCCTCGGACGCGCCGGTGATGATTTCCAGGAAGGCGCGGCCATAGCTGTCCAGCTTCTTGGCCCCGACCCCGTTGATGCGCGCCATCTGGTCCAGATTGGCGGGGCGCTGTTCGGCCATCTCGATCAGGGTGCGGTCGTTGAAGATCATGTAGGCGGGCAGGCTTGCGGCCTCAGCCAGCGCGCGGCGCTTGGCTTTCAGCGCGGACAGCAGCGGCGCATCCTCGTCGCTGACCAGTTCGCGCACGGCGGGGCGGCGGTCTGGCTTGGCCAGGCTGTCGCTGCGCAGGGTGATGGCCTGCTGATCGCGGAGGATCGGCAGGGCGGCGTCGGTCATGGTCAGCGCGCCATGACGTTCCGGGTTGGGGCGGATCAGGTCGTGCCCCATCATCTGCCGGAATATCGCCTGCCATTGCGCGCGGTTGAAATCGCGGCCCACGCCAAAGGTCGGCAGGCGGTCATGGCCCCTTTCACGGATCTTGTCGGTGGTGGTGCCGGTCAGGATGTCGATCAGGTGGCCCGCGCCGAACCATTCCTCGGTGCGCAGGATGGCCGACAGCGCCTTGCGCACGGCTTGCGTGCCGTCAAACGTCTCGGGGGCCTTGTCGCACAGATCGCAGTTGCCACAGGGCGTGGCGGTCTCGCCGAAATAGCCCAACAGGGTCTGACGGCGGCAACCCAATGCCTCGGCCAGCCCCAGAAGGGCGTTCAGCCGCGCGTGATCGGCCATGCGGCGCTCTGGCGGGGCCAGCCCCTCGTCGATCTGGCTGCGGCGCAGGCGGATGTCATCGGGGCCGAACAGGGTCAGGGTTTCGGCCGGGCCGCCATCGCGCCCGGCGCGGCCGATCTCCTGATAGTAGCCTTCGATCGACTTGGGCAGATCGGCATGGGCGACCCATCGGATGTCGGGTTTGTCCACGCCCATGCCAAAGGCCACGGTGGCGACCACGATCAACCCGTCCTCATGCGCAAACCGTGTCTCGACCTGGCGGCGATCCTCGGCCTGCATCCCGCCGTGATAGGCGCAGGCGCTGTGCCCTGCGTCGCTCAGCGCCTGCGCCAGTGTTTCGGTCTTGGCGCGGGTGCCGCAATACACGATGCCCGACTGCCCCTTGCGCGCGGCGGCAAAGGACAGGATCTGCTGGCGCGGGCCGTTCTTGGCGGCAAAGGCCAGGTGGATGTTGGGCCGGTCAAAGCCGCGCAGGAACGCGCGCGGCGGCTGTCCATCGAACAGGCGGGTCACGATCTCTTCCTGCGTTTCGGCATCCGCCGTGGCGGTAAAGGCGGCCAGCGGCACGCCCAGGGCGCGGCGCAATTCCCCGATGCGCAGGTAGTCGGGACGGAAATCATGGCCCCACTGGCTGACGCAATGGGCCTCGTCCACCGCGATCAGCGACACGCCGATGCGCCGCAGCATCCCCATGGCCGACCCGGCGGCCAGCCGTTCGGGCGCGATATACAGCAGCTTCAGCCGCCCCTCGTCCAGCGCCTGCCAGACGGCATCGGTTTCCTCGTCCGTGTTGCCCGAGGTCAGCGCGCCTGCCTCGACCCCGGCCTGCCGCAGGGCACGGACCTGATCGCGCATCAGCGCGATCAGCGGCGAGATCACCACCGTCACCCCGTCGCGCATCAGCGCGGGCAGCTGAAAGCACAGCGATTTGCCCCCGCCCGTGGGCATGATGGCCAGCACGTTTTCGCCCGCCGCCACGGCCTGCACGATCTCTTCCTGCCCGGGGCGGAAGGCATCGAAACCGAAAATGTCGCGCAAAAGGCCGGTGGCCGTGGTCATGGGAACCCCGTCAATTGATCCAGATATGGTCAGTCACGGGTATCTCATACCAAGATTTGGGGAAGCAAGGCCATTTCGCCCCGCCTGCGTATTACCGCAGCAGCAGTTCCGGCAGGATGAAGTCGCGCAACGAGATGATGATGATGAACACCACCAACGGGGCCAGATCCAGCGGTCGGGTGTCGGGCAGGATGCGGCGGATCGGCTCGTAGATCGGCTCCAGCAGCCGGTTCAGACCGTACCAGATCTGCCCCACAAGTTGCTGATTCACGTTCAGCACGTTGAAATTGATCAGCCAGCTCATGATGATATGGGCCAGCAGGATGAAGAAGATCACATCGAGGATCAGGGCCAGCGGGCCATACAGTGCCATCATGCGCGAATACCTTTCGTTGTTGGCGCCAGAGGTAAGCCGCCGCGCGCCCGAGGGCAAGAGTGCCGCGCCGTTCCTGTTGACCTTTGGCCCGCACCAAGGCAATCGGCCCGGCACAGGAGGCCCTGATGTATCCGTTCATTCGCCTTGCCACCCAGTGGCGCCGCGCCCGCCGCATGCCCGACCTGCCGCTGGACGGCGTGCACGTGTCGCATCACCTGTGCTTGCCGTGGGATCTGGACCCGTTCAACGAGCTGAACAACGGTCGCACCCTGACGCTCTATGACACCGGGCGCATCCCGCTGGCCCATCGCATCGGGTTGCTGGCCGCGCTGCGCGACAATGGCTGGGGGCTGACCATTGCCGGGGCCTGCATCCGCTATCGCCGCCGGGTGCGGATGTTCGACCGGGTCGAGATGCGCAGCCGGGTGCTGTACTGGGACCATCGGTTCATGTATCTGGAACAATCGATGTGGTGCGAGGCCGAGTGCACCAGCCATGTGCTTTATCGTGCGGCGACGGTGGATGAAAACGGCATCGTCGGCACCGACCGTCTGCTGGCGGCCCTTGGTCATCCGGGGGCGCAATGCACCCTGCCCGACTGGGTGGCCAAATGGATCACCGCCGAGGATGCCCGGCCCTGGCCGCCAATGCAGGATTGACGCGAAACGCACTGTCTTGCCAGTGACATGCTTTGCCGCTCTTATGCCCCTTGACCAACGGGGGATCGGGCATGGCAACGGCGACACAGCGCAAACGGATCTGGGGCTGGTATTTCTTTGACTGGGCCAGCCAGCCCTACAACACGCTGCTGATCACCTTCATCTTTGCGCCCTATGTCAAGGAACTGATGGACGACGGCGCGGCGGCGCAGACGGCCTGGGGCTTTGGCATCGGGGCGGCAGGCTTTGTCATCGCCATTCTCGCCCCGGTTCTGGGCGCGCTGTCGGATCTGTCGGGCAACCGCATGCGCTGGATCTGGGGATTCTCGCTGCTGTATGTGGTCGGAGCCTACGGGCTGTGGTGGGCCGCGCCCGGGGATTTCAACCTGTACCTGATCCTGCTGTCCTTTGCGATCGGCATGATCGGGATGGAGTTCGCCACGATCTTTACCAATTCCATGCTGCCCGACCTTGGCCCGCGCGATCAGATCGGGCGGATTTCCGGCAACGGCTGGGCCTTTGGCTATGCCGGGGGGCTGGTGGGGCTGGTGATCATGCTGCTGTTTCTGGCCGAAAGCGCGGACACCGGAAAGACCTTTATCGGTCTCGATCCGATATTCGGGCTGGATGCAGAGGCGCGCGAAGGCACCCGCGCGGTCGGACCCCTGACCGCGATCTGGTATGCCGTCTTCATGATCCCGTTCTTCCTGTGGGTGCGCGACCCCAAACCCACCCGGGCCCCGCGCGGCGCGGTCAAGAAGGCGCTGGCCGAGGTCGTGGCCACGGTGCGCGCTTTGCCGCAGTTTCCATCGCTCTTTGCCTATCTGGGCAGTTCGATGTTCTACCGCGACGCGCTGAACGGGATGTATGTGTTCGGCGGTATCTACGCGGCGGGGGTGCTGGAGTGGTCGGTGGTCGATACCGGCATTTTTGGGATCGTGGCCATCATCACCGGCGCGATCTTTGCCGTGATCGGCGGGCGTGCGGATGACCGGTTCGGGCCAAAGCCGGTAATCGCGGCCTGCATCCTCGTGCTGACCTTCGTGGCGATATCCATCGTCTTCATCTCGCGCGACAGCGTCTATGGCATCGTGGTCGGGGCGGACTCGTCCCTCCCCGACATCGCGTTCTACGTCATGGGCGCGCTGATTGGCGCTGCGGGCGGGGTCATTCAGGCCGCCAGCCGCACCATGATGGTCCGGCAGGCCCATCCCGACCGCATGGCCGAGGCATTCGGCCTCTATGCGCTGGCAGGCAAGGCGACCTCGTTCCTGGCGCCGACGGCGATCGCCATAACCACGGCGGCCACTGGCAGCCAGCAGTTGGGCGTTACACCGCTCATCGCCCTTTTCCTTGTCGGCCTTATCCTGCTAGCATTGGTCAAACCGCAAGGGGATCATGCCGATGCTGCGTAACCTGACGATTGCCGCTCTGGTGATGGGCCTTGCCGCCTGCGGCAACGCGGGCAGCGATTCCCGCAACGCGGCACCTCGGGTCTCGACCCAGCAAGAGATTCCGCAATCGATGCGCGGGGTCGAGGCACGGCAGCTTTTCGGCGCGGCCCCGGCCGGTTCGAGACAGCAATCGGAACCCATCGGCGGCTATGCCAAGGGCTGTCTGGCGGGCGGTGTGCAACTGGCCGAAACCGGCCCGACATGGCAGGCAATGCGGCTCAGCCGCAACCGCAACTGGGGCCACCCCGAGGCCATCGACTTCATCCAGAAACTCAGCGCCAAGGCAGCACAGCAGCCCGGCTGGAACGGCTTGTATGTCGGTGATATCAGCCAGCCGCGCGGCGGCCCGATGCTGACCGGTCACCGCAGCCATCAGAACGGTATGGATCTGGACATCTGGATGCTGCCTGCCAGCCGTCTGAACCTGTCGCGGCAGGAGCGAGAGAACCTGTCTTCGATCTCTTTGCGTCGCGCCAACGGGGCCTATGTGAACGACAACTGGACCAAAGCGCATCACGAGATCATGAAGGCCGCCGCCCAGGACCCAAGGGTCGAGCGGATCTTCGTCTTTCCCGGCGCCAAGGTGAAGATGTGCGAGGACGAGACCGGCGATCGCGCCTATCTGCGCAAGATCCGGCCATGGTACGGGCATCACTATCATTTCCACGTCCGGCTGACCTGCCCGCGCGGCGCACGCAATTGCGAGCCGCAGGATCCCATCCCCGCCGGGGATGGCTGCGCCGATGCCAAACAGTGGCAGCGCAATATCCTGAACCCGCCGCCGCCCGATCCGTCGGCCCCCGCGCCGCAACCGCGCCGCGAATACACGCTGGCCGATCTGCCCAATCAATGTGTTTCGGTTCTGCAATCCGACTGATGCGCGCAGCCATTGCCCTTTGCCTGCTGACCGCCTGCGCGGACGGGTCGGATGCGCCCGCCCGGTTCCTTGGAGCCTATACATGGCAGGTCGAGGATGCAGAGTTCGGCGGGTTTTCCGCGATGCATCTGTCCGACGACGGAATCGGCGTTATCGCCGTCAGCGATCGCGGCATGATCCTGCGTGGTCGGATCGAGCGGCAGGACGATGCCATCACCGGCGTGCAGATCGACGATTTTGCCGCCATCCGCACGGACCTGCCCGCAGGTCAGCCATCCATGCGCGACAGCGAAGGTCTGGCGGTCGCGCCGGATGGCACGACCTATGTGAGTTTTGAAGGCATCACCCGGGTGCTGCGCCTGTCGCCGGATGGCCCTGCGACCCGCCTGCCCGATCACCCGGCCTTTGCAGATCTGCAGGCCAATGCCGCGCTGGAAGCACTGGCGATCGACGCGCAGGGACGGCTGTACACCATGCCGGAAAAATCCGGCGGGCTTGATCTTCCGTTTCCGGTATGGCGGTTCGACGGAACGGGCTGGCAAACGGCGTTCCACATCACGCGCGACCCGGGCTTTTTGCTGGTCGGGGCCGATTTCGGCCCTGATGGACGGCTTTACGTTCTTGAACGCGGCTTCAACGGCATCGGGTTTCGCAGCCGCGTGCGCAGGTTCGACATGCCGTCCAGCGGAACCCGTACAGGAGAGGTGATGTTCGCCGCGCCGGTGTGGCGGCACGACAACCTTGAGGGCATATCTGTCTGGCGGGACGAGCAGGACCGCACCCGGCTGAGCATGATTTCCGACGACAATTTCTTTCGCCTGCAACGCACCGAGATCGTCGAGTACGTCATCGAAAACCCCTTGCAATAAGCGCGGGTGCGGCGTAGGTGCGGCGTGCCCTGCGGTCTGCGGGGCCAAGTCTCCGCAACCTTGTAAAAACGGATCACATCATGACCCGCACCCATCTTCCCGGCATTCTTGCCATGGCCGCCATCGTCGTGGCCTCGAACATCCTTGTGCAATTCCTGTTCGGCCAATGGCTGACCTGGGGGGCCTTTACCTATCCGCTGGCCTTTCTTGTCACCGACGTGATGAACCGCGTCTACGGCGTGGCCGCTGCCCGCCGCGTGGTGGTGGTGGGATTCATCGTCGGTGTGATTTGCTCGCTTGTGGGGACGCAGATCATGCTGCAGGGCGACGGATATACCTATCCTGCCGTGACCCTGCGCATCGCCATCGGCTCGGGGCTGGCGTTCCTTACCGCGCAACTTGTTGATATCGTGGTATTTAATCGCCTGCGCGAGGGGCGGTGGTGGCGGGCACCGCTGGCCTCCACGCTGGTGGGGTCGTCGCTGGATACGGCGCTGTTCTTCACCATCGCCTTTTCCGGCGCGCTGATCTGGCTGGAACCGGCCAATGACGTGTCCTGGGCAGGCGAGGCGCTGCCCCTGCTGGGCCTTGGCCCGACGGTGCCCTTGTGGGTGTCTCTGGCGGTGGCGGACTGGTTGGTCAAGCTGTCGCTTGCGATTTTGGCACTTGTGCCTTTTCGCATCATTGTGGGGACACTTATACCGCGCACCACATGATTTTGTTTTGACAGAACCGATTTCTGTTGGCAGGCTACAGATAGTATCAACAGCAGAAAGGAGGTGCTCTAGTGTCTAATGGGATGTTGGAGAGAGGTGTCGGAACAGTTCAGGGGGCGCAAGTCTGAGGCAGCCCTTGGGCGTGCCGAACCTGAATTGGTGGTTCATACCTAACCGAGGCCACCTCCGAATTCTGTGGGGCCGTCCGAGCGATCGGGCGGCCCTTTCCGCTTTTCAGGGGTCGCACAAATCATGCACACTGCGTGCACAGACCATACATACGCGATTTGCGCACGCAGGCCACGCCAGAGGATGCGTCGGTGCGCAAGGGAACAGAGCCATGCTGCACATCAGCGACAAGATCACCATCGAAGACTGGGAGCTGACCGAGCAGTTCATCCGCGCCAGCGGGCCGGGCGGGCAGAATGTGAACAAGGTCAGCTCGGCGGTGGAGCTGAGGTTCGAGGCTGCGCGCTCGCCCAACCTGACGGGGGCGATCAAGGCGCGGCTGAAACGGCTGGCCGGGCGGCGCTGGACCAAGGAAGGCGCGCTGGTGATCCAGGTCGATGAGACACGCAGCCAGGCCCGCAACCGCGAGATCGCGCGCGACCGTCTGGCCGCCCTGATTGAACAGGCCACCCATGCCCCCAAGCGGCGCATCGCCACGCGGCCCACGCTGGGCGCAAAAAAGCGCCGGATCAAGGCCAAGAAGGTGCGCGGCGAGGTCAAGGCCCTGCGCGGCAAGGTGACCGGCGAGGAGTGACAGACCCGAGAATTTTCATCCGAAAATTCTCGTGGGTCGGCGGCCGGGGGATGCGAGATTTTTCGTACGAAAAATCTCGGGTGCGTCACCGCGAGCGGGTGAGTTCCAGAAACACCTCTTCCAGATCCGCCTCGGCGGTTTTCACGTCGCGGATGGAGATTCCGGCGGCGTGGACCGCGTCCAGCACCGCCTCGGCCGGGGTGTCGGCGGCGCGGTAGGTGATGACGATGGCCCCGTCGGCCCGTTTCGTCACCGTCATGCCCGGCCCCGACGGCAGGGTTTCCGCCGCGCTGGCCGGGTGAATCACCATGGTCTTGCGGTCGATCCGGCCCAGCAGGTTGGCGGTGCTGTCCTGCGCCACCTTTTCCCCGTTGTTGATGATGGCGATCTCGTCGCACATCTCTTCGGCTTCTTCCAGGTAATGCGTGGTCAGGATGATGGTCATGCCCTGTTCGTTCAGCTTGCGCACATTGGCCCAGAGCATCTGGCGCAGTTCGATGTCCACACCGGCGGTGGGTTCGTCCAGCACAAGGATATGCGGGCTGTGCACCAACGCCTTGGCCAGCAGCAGCCGCCGTCGCATGCCGCCCGACAGGGTGCGGGCATAGGCCTCGGCCTTGTCCTCCAGCCCGACCAGCGCAAGTATCTCGTCGCTGCGGCGCTGCGATTTCGGCACGCCGTAAAGACCCGCCTGCACCTCGAGGGCGGCGCGGGGCGTGAAGAAGGGATCGAGGTTGAGTTCCTGCGGCATCACCCCGATGGCCGCGCGCGACTGGCGCGGGTTCACATCCTGATCAAAGCCCCAGATCCGTACCTGACCGGCGGTTTTCACCACCAGCCCGGCCAGGATGTTGATCAGCGTCGACTTGCCTGCCCCGTTCGGCCCCAGCAGGCCAAAGACCGACCCTTGCGGAATCGTCAGGTCGATGTCCTTGAGCGCCTCCTTGGGGCCGGTGCCTTTCTGGCCGGCATAGGTCTTGCGCAGGCCGTTGATTTCGATGGCGTTGCCGGTCATGGCGGTCTTGCCCCTTTTCGCTGCTTCGCCCATAAGGGGCTAACCCAAGAGCTGCCGAAAGGGAATGTGCCCGATGACGATTGATGCCCCGGAAACCAAGGTTGTGGACAGCTGGCGCATCGCCTGTGACGGGGGCGGGGTCGCGCTGGGTCATCCGCGCGTCTGGTTGCAGATTCCGCATGAAACCGGTTTTGTGGAATGCCCCTATTGCGATGCGAAATACGTGCACCGTGACTTCGAGGGCAAGGTCTGAACCGCGGGCGCGGGCGTTTGCGGCACGCTGGGGAGCCTCCGGCGGGAGTTTATTTGGCAAGATGAAGCTGCGGGACCGCGGCAAGGGGGCGTTATGAGCTTTGGCAAGGGGTGCCATCTGCATCTGATCGACGGGTCGGCATTCATCTTTCGCGCCTATCACGCGCTGCCGCCGCTGACGCGGAAATCGGATGGGTTGCCGATCGGCGCGGTGTCGGGCTTTTGCAACATGCTGCAACGCTATGTCGAGGGCAACGCGGGCGGGGATGTGACCCATGTGGCCGTGGTGTTCGACAAGGGCAGCCACACCTTCCGCAACGAGATGTACGACCAGTACAAGGCCAACCGCGACGAAATGCCCGAGGATCTGCGCCCGCAGATCCCGTTGACGCGGGCGGCGACCGAGGCGTTCAACATCGCCTGCAAGGAGATCGAAGGATTCGAGGCCGATGACATCATCGCCACGCTGGCCTGCCGCGCGCGCGAGGCCGGTGGGCGAGTCACCATCCTGTCCTCGGACAAGGATCTGATGCAGCTTGTGGGGGACGGCGTGGAAATGCTGGACCCGATGAAGAACCGCCGCATCGACCGCGAGGGGGTGCTGGAAAAGTTCGGCGTGGAACCCGATCGCGTGGTGGATGTGCAGGCGCTGGCCGGGGATTCGGTGGACAACGTGCCCGGCGCACCCGGCATCGGGATCAAGACGGCGGCGCTGCTGATCAACGAGTTCGGCTCGCTGGAGGCCTTGCTGGACCGGGCCGAAGAGATCACCCAGCCCAAGCGCCGCCAGACCCTGATCGAGCATCGCGCGCAGATCGAGCTGTCCAAGCGGCTGGTGCAACTGGATTGCGGGATGGACCTGCCCTTCACTCTGGACGATCTGGAAGTGCGCGAGCCCGAGCCGGACACCCTGCTGGGGTTTCTGGCCGAGATGGAGTTCCGCACCCTGTCGAAACGCATCGCCGATGCGCTGGGGGCCGAGCCCCCCGTGGTCATGGACACCGACCCGCGCGGCACCGAAGTGGAGGGTCCGGCCGAGGTGCCGTTCACGCCCGAGGCGTATGAGTGCGTGCGCGACATGGATGCACTGCAGCTCTGGGTCGAGCGCATCACCGAGCGGGGCTATGTGGCGGTGGACACCGAAACCACCGGTCTGAACGAGATGCAGGCCGATCTGGTGGGCATCTGCCTTGCGGTGGAGCCGGGGGCGGCCTGCTATATCCCTGTCGGGCACAAGGCGGGTGGTGCGGATGACCTGTTCGGGTCGTACGCGCTGATCGAGGGGCAATTGGCCCTGGACGATGTTCTGGCGCTGCTGAAGCCCGTGCTGGAGGATGCCGCGATCCTGAAGATCGGGCAGAACATGAAATACGACGCCAAGATCCTTGCGCGCTATGGCATCACCGTCGCGCCCATCGATGACACGATGCTGATGTCCTATGCGATGAACGCAGGGCTGCATGGGCACGGGATGGATGCGTTGGCCGAGCGGTATCTGGGCCACACGCCGATCCCGATCAAGGAGCTGATCGGCAGCGGCAAGGCGCAGATCACCTTTGACCGGGTCGATATCGACACCGCCACGCGCTATGCCGCCGAGGATGCGGATATCACCCTGCGGCTGTGGCAGCGGTTCAAGCCGCAGTTGCACCAGACCCGGGTGACCACGGTGTACGAGACGCTGGAGCGCCCGCTGGTGCCGGTGCTGGCGGCAATGGAGATGGCGGGCATCCTCGTGGACCGCCAGGTGCTGTCGCGCATGTCGGGCGCGTTCGCGCAGAAGATGGCGCAGCTTGAGGACGAGATTCACGGGCTGGCGGGCGAGAAATTCAACGTCGGATCGCCCGCGCAGGTGGGCGAGATCCTGTTCGAGAGGATGGGGCTGGAAGGCGGCAAGCGGGGCAAGACCGGCAAGTATTCCACCCCGGCGGACGTGCTGGAGGATTTGGCGACGATGCATGACCTGCCTGCGCGGATCCTGGACTGGCGGCAGGTCAGCAAGCTGAAATCGACCTATACGGACGCGTTGCAGGATCATATCGATCCCGATACCGGGCGGGTGCATACCTCGTATCTGCAAACGGGGGCCAGCACGGGGCGGCTGGCCTCGACCGATCCGAACCTGCAGAACATCCCGATCCGCAGCGAAGAGGGGCGACGCATCCGCGAGGCCTTCGTGGCGCCCGAGGGCAAGGTCCTGCTGGCGCTGGATTATTCCCAGATCGAGCTGCGTATCCTTGCGCATGTGGCGGGGATCGACGCGCTGAAGGAAGCGTTCCGCGACGGGCAGGACATTCACGCGATGACCGCATCGGAAATGTTCGACGTGCCGATGGACCAGATGACGCCGGACATCCGCCGCCGCGCCAAGGCAATCAATTTTGGCGTGATCTATGGCATTTCGGGCTTTGGTCTGGCGCGCAACCTGCGCATCCCGCGATCCGAGGCGCAGGGGTTCATCGACCGCTATTTCGAACGCTTCCCCGGCATTCGCGGTTATATGGACGAGACGATCGGATTTGCCAAGGAACACGGGTTCGTCCAGACCCTGTTCGGGCGCAAGATCCATACGCCCGAGATCAACGCCAAGGGGCCGGGGGCCGGGTTCGCCAAGCGCGCGGCGATCAACGCGCCGATCCAGGGCACGGCGGCGGATGTGATCCGGCGCGCGATGGTGCGGATGCCGGCGGCGATTGCCGGGCTGCCCGCGACCATGCTCTTGCAGGTGCATGACGAACTGCTGTTCGAGGTCGACGAGGAGGCCGCAGACAAGGTGATCGCTGTCGCCCGCGAGGTGATGGAAGGCGCGGCGGAACCGGCGGTCAGGCTGGATGTGCCGCTGATCGTGGATGCCGGGCGCGGGGCCAACTGGGCGCAGGCGCACTGACGCCTTTCGCCCTGCGCTATGATGCTGCTGGCCCTGCCCCGGCAATGGCCGGAGCCATCACGCAGAGCAGTTCGAACATGATCGACACGCCCAGAAAGGCGGTCCCGCCGCCGGGGTCGAAGGGCGGCGACACCTCGACCAGATCGGCACCGGCGATGTTCAGCCCGTGCAGCGCGCGCACGACCTCAAGCGCCTGGTGACTGTTCGGGCCGCCCACCTCGGGCGTGCCGGTGCCGGGGGCGAATGCCGGATCGACGAAATCGATGTCATAACTGACATAGGTGGGCGCATCGCCGACAATCTGGCGCGCCTCGGCCATCACATCGGCGGTGCCGCGGGCGTGAAACTCTTCGATCGGGATGACGCGGATGCCGACGGACCGGGCGAAATCGCGGTCCTCGCTGTCATAGGCGGTGCCGCGGATGCCGATCTGGACGACGCGCGCGGGATCCAGCAGCCCTTCCTCGACCGCGCGGCGGAAGGGCGTGCCATGGGTGTACATGGTGCCGCCGAAATAGCTGTGAAACAGGTCGGTGTGGCTGTCGAAATGCACCATGCCCAACGGGGCGTCCTTGGCAAGGGCGCGCAGGACCGGCAGCGAGGTCAGATGATCGCCGCCCGCCGTCAGCGGGGTGATGCCATGGCCGCGCAGGTCGTCGAAAAACGCGGTGATGCGCGCCATGCTGTCGGGAATATCGGCGGGGTTCGGCCCCACATCGCCCAGATCGGCGCAATTGACCATCTCGAACGGGCGCAGGCCGGTGACGCCATGCTGGGCGCGGATCATGGTCGAGGCGTCGCGCAACTGCCGAGGCCCGTGGCGCGGGCCGGGGCGGTTGGTGGTGCCGCTGTCCCATGGCACGCCGACAAGGCCAAGCTGCACCTCGGACAGGCGCGGATGATCCAGCGGCACATGCGGCAGCCGCATGAAGCTGGGCACACCGGCAAAACGCGGCAGATCAAAGCCCGAGACGGGGTGAAAGAACGGATCGGACATGGCGCGGTTTCCTTGCGTTGCGTGTTTGGGCGTTGCGTGTTTGGCCTGTGTCGGAGTGGGGGCCAGCCCCCACACCCCCGGAGTTTACCTGGCAAGATGAAGCAGGGACGCCCCTATCCCGTCAAGCGGGCGTGGCGCGTGGGCGGGCCGTCGCCGGCGGCAGAGATGCGGGCGATGGCGGTTTCGATCGGCTCATACGCGACGGCCATGTGATGGGCATTGGCGTGGATCAGCGTCTGCGCGTCGCTGACCCAGGCGACATGGCCGGGCCAGAACATCAGGTCACCGCGTTGCGGCGGGGTGCCCGGCGTCAGGGTCTGGCCAAGCGCGGCCTGTTGCTGGTCGCTGTCGCCCGGGCAGTCGAGGCCGCAGGCGTGGCAGGCGATCTGGACAAGGCCGGAACAGTCGATGCCGAAGGATGCGTTGCCGCCCCAGAGGTAGGGCGTGCCGATCAGCCGTTCGGCCACGGCGACCGGGTCGGGTTCGACGGTGTCGATGGGCGACAGGTGCTGTTCCGGCACAAACAGACCGGGCGCGACCTGCGCCCAGCCCCCGGCGCTGTCGAGCACGGTCAGGCGCGTGCCCATGGGCAGGGGCGTGACATCGCCCATGGCTTTGAGCCCCGGGGTGGATTTGCCATAGCTGCGGGCGGCGGTGATGCGGTGGGTCGGCGGCCGGGGTGGCGCGGCGCTCAGGTCGCCCGCCACGATCCAGCCGACATAGCCGTCGCGCGCGGCCATGCCGAAGACCGCGCCATCGCGGGTGTCGAGCGCCATGAACCCCTCGCCCAGAACCAGTTGCCGGTCGCGCGGGCCGTCGGGGCGGGCCAGCAGGTCGGTCACGACCGCCGTGACGAGGTGCGGCACCGGATCGGCATAGCGCTCGGCCTGCACCCTGCCCCGGAGCGCGGCATCGGCGACATGGCCGTTGCTGGCAAGGCTGCGCCGGTCGGTCACAGGCCCAGCACCCCCGGCAGCGCGTCGAGCAGCGCGCGCGCGCCCATGCCCACGCCGCCCTTGGGCCTGGCGGGGGCGGGGGCCGGTTGCCAGCCGTAGATGTCGAAATGGGTATAGGGCGTGTCACCAGCAAAGCGGCGCAGGAACAGGGCTGCGGTGATCGACCCGGCGAACCCGCCCGCAGGCGCGTTGTCGAGATCGGCAATCCCCGGCTCGATCATCGATTCATACGGGGTGTGGAACGGCATGCGCCAGACCGGATCGGCCACGCGGGCGGCGGCGAGGGTCAGCGCCTGCGCCATGGCATCGTCATCGGTGTAGAACGGGGCCAGATCCGGCCCCACGGCCACGCGCGCGGCCCCCGTCAGGGTGGCCATCGAGATCATCAGGTCGGGCGTGCCCTCGGCCCCCAGGGTCAGCGCATCGGCCAGCACCAGCCGCCCTTCGGCGTCGGTGTTGTTGATCTCGACCGTCTTGCCGTTGCGCGCGGTCAGGATATCGCCGGGGCGAAAGGCACTGGCCGAGACGCTGTTTTCCACCGCCGGGATCAGCACGCGCAGGCGCAGCGGCAGCTTCAGCGCCATGATCATTTGCGCCAGCCCCATCACGGTGGCCGCGCCGCCCATGTCCTTTTTCATCAGCCCCATCGAGGCACCGGGCTTGAGGTTCAGCCCGCCGGTGTCGAAACACACGCCCTTGCCCGCCAGCGTCAGGGTCGGGCCGGCGTCGCCCCATGTCATGTCGATCAGGCGGGGGGGCTGGGCCGCGGCGCGGCCCACGGTGTGGATCAGCGGCAGGTTCTGCGTCAGCAGGTCGTCGCCGGTGGTGACGGTGATGTCGGCGCCGTGCTGCGCGGCCAGATCGCGGGCGGCCTGTTCCAGCGCCTCGGGGCCCATGTCGGCGGCGGGCGTGTTGATCAGGTCGCGCGTCAGGTATTCGCCCGTTGCGATGGCCAGCAGTCGGTCGGCATCGACACCATCAGGGGCGGCCAGCCGGGCCTTGGCGGGGGTCTGGTCCTTGTAGCGGTCAAACCCGTAGCCGGCCAGCAGCCAGCCCAGTGCCTCGGTCTGCGCGGCATCGGCGGGCAGGCCGCAGGCGATGGCATACGCGCCCTCGGGCAGGGCTGCGGCCATGGCTGCCAGGTGGAACCGCCCGCGGGCGCGGGTGGCGGGTGTGCCGTAGCCTGCCAGCACCGCCACAAGCGCGCCGTCGGGGCCGGGGATCAGCAAGTGGGTGCCGAGTGCGCCGGTAAAGCGGTTGGCCGCCACCCAGGCCTGCACATGGGGCGGCTGATCCTGTGCCCATGCCTGTTGCCCGCCATCCTCGACCACGTGGATGGGAAGGGCGGGCGCGGTGGGATCGGCGAATTGCGGCGTCATGATATCTGTCCTGCTTCTGGCGTTTTGCCGCGCAGGTTACGCGCCCTGTGCCCGACCGCAAGCCCCTGCCACGCCTAGACCGTCAGGCCCTGCATGTCCCACACCGCCGTCAACGAGCGTTCGCCCGACCGGAACAGCCGCGACAGCACGGCGGCCAGCGCCACCCGGTCGCCCGCATCGACGCAGGTCGTGACATCGCGCCCCACCCGCGCCAGTGTCGCCATCCCCATCTGATCAGCAATCGCGGCCAGCGCGCGCGCGCCCTTGCGCAACTCGGCCCACTGGGCGGCGCGGTAGTCGCGGTCGATCTGCGACAGCCGTGCGGCCAGTTCTTCCATCGCGCGGCACACCACATCCTCGGCCCCTGACGGCCCCAGCCGGTCATAAAGCGCACCAAGCCTGTCCTGATCGAGGCGGATAACCTCGTCATTCTGCAACACCGTGACCTGTTCCAACATCTCACCCCTTTGGTCTTGCGACCCCCACCGGCCAGAACCTGCGGCCAACACCCTTCCAAAAGGTTTAGACGGATCGGTGTTTCCTCTCGAATTCGCGTCGAATTCGGGCTAAGACGCCCGGCAGGCCAAGACAGGACGGACATTTTCATGCAGCACGCCAAACCCCTGCCAAGCTATCTGGTGCAACGCTATCAGGGCTGGAAGGCCACGACATACAAGGAAAACGAAAGCTGGTACCGCCATCTGGCCGAAAGCGGGCAGCACCCGCGCGCCATGGTGATTTCGTGCTGTGACAGCCGGGTGCATGTCACCTCGATCTTCGGGGCGGATCAGGGCGAGTTCTTCATCCACCGCAACATCGCCAACCTGGTGCCGCCCTACAAGCCCGACGGGCTGCAGCATGGGACCTCGGCGGCGGTGGAATATGCAGTGAACGCGCTGAAGGTGGCGCATGTCATCGTGCTGGGCCATTCCAACTGCGGTGGCGTGCAGGGCTGTTTCGACATGTGCAGCGGCCATGCGCCGGAACTGGAGGAAAAGACCAGCTTTGTCGGACGCTGGATGGATATCCTGCGCCCCGGATACGAGCGCGTGAAAGAGATCGAACCGCTGGAGGCACGGCGCGGCGCGCTGGAACGGCAGGCGGTTCTGGTGAGCCTTGAAAACCTGATGACCTTTCCCTTTGTCGAGGCGGCGGTGAAAAGCGGCAAGCTGTCGCTGCACGGGCTGTGGACGGATATCGGCGAGGGCAGTCTGGAATACTTTGACGTCGACAGGGGCGCGTTCGGTCGGGTCTGACCGCCTGCCCTGAAATCGGCCCGATTTGCCCCTGATCCTGCCGCGATGATCCGCCATCGGTTGGAAAAGTCACTGGATGGGATGGGGACCGGCATGTGCCAGCAGAGCTTTCAGGACCGCCTTGCGCGGATCAGCCAGAATTCGGGTCAGGTGCAGATGCTGGCCGGCACCGTCGATCCGGGTGGCTCTTGCGGGCAAGGGTCGGCAACCGGTCCGGCCCTGAATCGCACAGGCTTTCTCAAAGTGCTGGCGACCGGGGTTCTGATGGTGCCCGTGGGCATGGCCATTGCCCTGTTGACCAAGATCTTTCTTGATCCCGACATCACACCTGCCGCGGTGCATTACCTGCCCTTGCTGGGTTTGGTCGCGGGCAGTCATCTGGTGCTGGCGGGCGCGGCCATCGGCGCCGTGGTGGCGCGGTTCCGCTTGGTCACGCTGAACCACGCGCTGTTGTTCGTGTTCGCGGGCTACGGGCTGGCCAGTGCCGCGCTGGCGGCGACGGTGGGGTAGACCCCGTCACGCCAGCCTTGAACGCGCTCTACCGTACCACCAATTGCTAACGACCGGTGCCCACGTTCGCGGGCGCGACCGCGATGGTCTTGATCACGGCACGGCAGGCTTGGCCCGTGCCCAGCCCCAACGGATATCGGTGATCCGGCCTGCCAGGATGTCGATCGCCGACAGGCCCTGCGCGCGGTCGCGGGACAGGATCGCCTCTTGCGCGGCGACGCGCACGCGGATCGTCGTGCCCGGCCTGCCCTGGCGCGCCGGTGCGGCCACGAACAGCCCGTCGGCGATCAGGATTTGCCCGAGCGCCACACGCGGGATCAGCCGTTCCAAGAGTTTGTCCGACGCACGGCACAGCCAGCCCGCACCGATCCATGCGGCGGACATGGATGCCGCGATCATTCCCTGAATGGCAGGCAGATGCGGCGCGTTTCGGCCATCGGCACGGTCGCCGCGCGGAACGTGAAGGCGGCGGCGCGCATGATCAGGCTGGCCACAAGGTTCACCGCCACCGCCACCGCCACCGCCTCGCGCGCCGAAAAGCGCAAGGTGCCTGCCCTCGCAGGCAGGCGAAAGTCCGCCCCTCCGAGGCCGATCGGCCCGCCTGCCGTGCCGGCGGCGGCGGCGATGCCGAAGGCGAGAACGGGGCGGTTCGGGCGGATCAGTCGGCCGCCCGACCCATGTCGGGGGCGCGCGCAACGTGATCGCGGGCGACCGACATGGATTTCAGGATCGCGTACACCGTGTCGCCCGGCCGCAGCGCCAGCTGGTCGGCCGCGCGGCGGGTGATGCGGGAAAGGATCTCATGCGCGCCCACCGCGACATGGATCATCACCCCCGGCCCCGCGCCGGGCACGACCTTGGTCACGGTGCCCGCCAGAATGTTCTGCGCCGACAGACCCTCGGGCCGCGCACGCGACATGATCACCTCATGCGCCATGATCCGCACCCGCACCCGCGTGCCCGGCGCGCCCTCGATCGTGGGCAGGAACAGGGGGCCGGTCGCGGCATCGAGGCGCGTCAACCCGTCCGGCAGATGTTCGGCCACCGTCGCGGGCAACATCACCGCCACTTCGCGGATGCCCATGGCGCGCAGCGCCTCGGCGTCGGCCATGACCGCGGCGGTTGTGCCCTCGCGCACCACCTGTCCCTTCTCGATCACCACCATGCGATCGGCCAGCAGTTGTGCTTCGTTCACGTCATGGGTGACAAGAACCACCGGCATCTTCAGATGCGCGCGCAGTGCAATGATCTCGCCGTAGAGTTTTTCGCGTGTCGCGCGGTCCACCGCCGAGAAGGGCTCGTCCAGAAGCAGCGCCTGTGGGCGCCGCGCCAGCGCCCGCGCCACCGCAACGCGCTGCTGCTGCCCGCCCGAAAGCTGCCCTGGCTTTCGGTCCGACAGGCCATGCAGGTTGACCAGATCGAGCAGGCGTTCCGCCTCGGCCCGGTCGGGCGCGTCCATCGCAGCCATCACGTTCCGCACAGCGGTCATGTGCGGGAACAGGGCGTAGCTTTGAAACACGATGCCAATGCGGCGGCGATGGGCGGGACGGTTCACCCCGGCCGCGGTATCGAGCCACGGCACCCCGTCCACCCTCACCCGTGCCGCCTCGGGCCGCCAGAGCCCGGCAATCGTGCGCAAAAGGGTCGTCTTGCCCGACCCGGAATGGCCGACCAGCGCCAGCAGTTCGCCCGGCTCCACCCGGAAGGCCACGTCGAGCGGAATGGGCGCCAAGGCCCGCGCCATCACCTCCAGCGCCATCAACCAAGCCTCCGCCCGACACGGGACGACAGCCAGAATGTCACCGCGATGGTGAACAGGCTGATCGCCACCAGCACCGCCGACATGATCGCGGCGCCGCGGTCGTCGAACCCCTGCACCCGATCGTAGATGGAAATGGCGATGGTCTTGGTTTCGCCGGGGATCGACCCGCCGACCATCAGCACGATGCCGAACTCGCCCAGGGTGTGCGCGAAGGTCAGCACCATGGCCGTCATCAGCCCCGGCCAGGCCAGCGGCAGCTCTACTGCCCACAAGGAGCGCAACGGCGACATCCCGCAGCAGCTGGCCGCCTCGCGTACCTCGGCGGGGATCGCCTCGAACCCGCGCTGCGCGGGCTGAATCGCGAAGGGCAGGTTGAAGATGATCGAGGCCACCACCAGCCCTTCGAAGCTGAACACGAGCTGGTGGCCAAAAAAGCTCTGCCACAGGTCCCCCACCCGAGAGTTCCGACCGAACGCCACCAGCAGATAGAACCCGAAGACCGTGGGCGGCAGGACCAGCGGCAGCATCACCAGCGCCTCGACCAGACCCTTGGCGCGGAACTGGCGATAGGCCAGCACGCGCCCCATGATGACCGCGACCGGCAGAAGGAACGCAACCGTCCATCCCGCCAGCCGCAGCGACAGCCAGAGCGCCGTCCAGTCCATGCGTCACTGGCCCTCGGGCACGACAAATCCGTAGCGCGCCATGATCTCCAGTGCCGAAGGTTCCATCATGTAGGCATAGAACGCCTCCGCCACCGGCCCTGCATTGTTCAGAAGTGCCATGCGCTGCCGCAGCGGTTCGTGCCAGTCCTCGGGGATCAGTTCAAACGTGCCCTGCGGGGCGACCTGCGGGGCGAGCGCCAGCGAATAGGCGATGATGCCCCCTTCCGCATTGCCCGACAGCGCGAACTGCGCGGCCTGGCTGACATTCTCGCCCAGCACCATGAAGGGTTGCAGATCCTCCCAGAGCCCGCGGGTGATAAGCGCCTCGCGAGCACGCATGCCATAGGGGGCATGGTCGGGGTTGGCGATGGTGAAGCGGGTGATCTGGCCTGCTGCCAGCATTTCAGCCAGATTGTCGAGCTCGGCGTCAGGCGTCAGGGTGGATCCATGCGGCACCATGATGGCGACGCGCCCGATGGCGTAAAGGTCGCCTTTGTCGCGGGTGAGCCCGTCAGCGTGCAGGTCGGCGATGAACTGCTCGTCTGCGGCCATGAAGATCTGGAACGGGGCGCCCTCGCGAATCTGGCGGGCGAAATTTCCGGTCGAGCCCATCGAAAGCCGCACGCGCATGCCGGTCTCGGTCTCGAAGGCGGCTGCAATCTCTTCCACGGCGAATTGCAGATCGGAGGCTGCCGCAACCACCGGCGCATCGTCCCGGGCTGCGGCCGGACCGACGGTGAGACTGATCGCGGCAATCGCCGACAGGACGGATCGGCGGTTCGGAAGGGTCGGCATCGGCATCTCCCAAAAGATATGTATCTCGAAACATATCGCAGGAGGCCGACATATCGGTCAATCGTTATTTTTCTTTGGGAATATCCCGAAGCATTGACCGCATCTCATCGAGTCGCGCGGCACCGCCCGCTGCGGCCTCCGCTTCGAAAGCCCGATAAAGGTCCAGGACGGTCCGCCCCGCCTCCGTCAGCACCGCGCCACCACCGCCGGGCCCACCGCGTGTGCTGTCCACAAGGGGGTCGCGGAACATCGCGTTCAACGTTCCAATCAGTTGCCAGGCGCGCTTGTAGCTCATGCTCATTTCGCGACCGGCCGCGGCGATCGATCCTGTCCGTTCAATGCGCTCCAGCAGTTCGGCCTTGCCGGGGCCGATCATTTCCGCGTCGCCGAAGACGATCCGGATGCGGAGAAATGGGCGTTTGGTATTTTCATCCATATCCCTACTATCGTGGAGCGCCTCGGCTGGATGCAAGAACAATCATGCCGAAGCAGACGACACGAAACAGCGCGAAAGCATGCTCAATTGCATGCCCGCGCCTGATCCCGCATGACGCTGTAGTCGACGAGCATCTTGAACTGATGCGGTGGATGCCCCCACCCGCCGGCATCGGATACCATGACGGTTCTATATTCGCTTAGTGGAGGGCACATCGATGACATCAAAGATCAGTATTTTGGCAATCGACTTGGCAAAAGGCAGCTTTCAGGTCTGTGCTGTTGGACCAGATGGGGCGGTTGTCTTCAGCCTGCCCAATGCCCGGAGCGCAACCCTGCCTGTCGCCTGGTTCGCCGATGACCTGCGCGCTGGGGTGAGCGTCAGATCGGCCAGCGCGCCCGCCGCTGACGTTGGTGCGATTGCCTCGCCTTGCGCCACAACGCTTGCCGTCGCGGTCAGAAGCCCCGCACGGCCCATCTGCCAGCTCAGGCTGTCGAGCTTGCAGCCGGCATACATCGCATAGCGTGGCAGCTCGGGCATGCCGGTCTCAATTGCAAAGGATGGCAGGTTCCAGCTGCCTGACTGGAAGTTGTGTGTCTTGCTGGTGGTTCCAGCAGTGGTGGGGGCGCCAAAGGCGGCCTTGAGCCAAAACCCGATTGAGGCCGCATCAATCGGAATGACGATATTGCCGTCTGCCGTGACCGCGTCCTTGGTCGGGGCCAGCGGGTCGCGGCCATAGCCCAGCAGTTCCGAGGCCAGCAGTGGCTGTTCTGCCCCCAGCGTGGTGCTGGCAAACGGCATGCGTGTAAAACCGCTCGCGGGCGGCGTGCCATAGGTTGTCTCGAACGCCAGCGCCATTTGCGCGCGCGCCCCTTGGGCTCGTGCCATCGTGAACTCCTTTTCTCACTGAATTGTCCGTGTTGTGTGGCACGCGATTGCACCTGCAATCGGAGCGGGGCGTGGTCGCGCAGCTGTGCCTCAAATATTTTGCGAATGCGCCATAATCGTTTTGCCAGCTTGACCGCTGCGCATAAATGCAAACACTTAAGCCAAGACTTTTAGAAGGCCGTTAAATCCATGTTCGCTAAATCACAAGATAACTCCCAAAACTCACCCTCCCCGCTTTCCAGTGCGGAGGCAGCGGCCAGTAACACCCGTCGATCCGTGCTGCACGAGGGCATCACTATTAAAGGTGAATGGACAAGTGACGGTATTGTGGACTTCGGTGGTACATTTGAAGGCGATCTGACCGTCGATACATTGGTCCTTGCCAAGACTGGCAAAATCAAGGGCAATGTCCGAGCCCGCAGTGTAACAATTGAGGGTCGTCTTGAAGGCACAATCTCGGCCATCTCAGTAGCACTTAAGACGTCTGCACAAGTGACGGCCGATATCGTCGCGCAAAAGCTGGTGATTGAATCCGGAGCAACTATTGAGGGTCATGTCGCCTCTCGATCCGCCCAAACACCAGATCAAGAGAGCGGATCACCCACTGCGTAATGCAGTATGATCGGGATGATCGCCGCTTTGATGGCGGCACTTCCCTCGACAGCCAGATCGACAGGCTCGGGCGCTTCAGCCTCCACCCAGTCGCACAACCCGCGCAGGGTGCGGTCGGCTGAGATGGCCGCACCGATCCGCCCGATCAGCCGGTCGAAGCGCGTATCACGCTCATCGCCCGTTTGCACGATCACCTCAAGCTCCGCGCGGTGCTGGTAATGAAAAATCAGCGGCGACAGCGTCACGCCGGGCTCGCCCGGGTTGCCGTCGCGCAGGATCATCAGACCGCCAGGTGGGATGCGCTCGGGCAGGACTTCACCGCGCAGCATCGGCACATGCGGTACCGTGCGCAACAGGTCCGCCAGGGCGGTGAGGATGGTTTCGCGGGGGGAGGGCATTATTATTCCGGTGTTTTATGTTGGAGCAAAGCAGGACCAATCTCGCAAAACGAAGGCTGCATATTTTGGCGTCATTGGCCGTCTTGATATTGCCGAGGATGTTGTTGACGCGGCATGAAGCTGGGACGCTTCGGAGTACTCGGATCGTTGAACACTGGCTGTCGTGGAAACTGACCTGTCAGTGCATGGCTTGTAAAAACATCTGTGACAAAACCATGCCGCTTGGCAAATTCACCGGCTTCCAAGAGAGTTAGCTTCTCAATGGCAGCAATATGTACCGCAGATCCAGCAACAACCCAATCGACGCAAATCGCATCTTTGGTCAGTTGCGTCACGCCACAGATGTAATCGACGATCTGGTGTTCTGAGAGCTCCACCACGCGATCGACGTGCAGTGTCTTGTAAAGAACATGCTCACGCGGAACCACAATTGTCGTCACAATTGGTGGCTTTGATAATCTGGCGGCCAGACCATGCAAGGCGGCCATTTGAGGGTCTAAGTTTCGGCTTGACGGTGTCACGTCACCGATCACACAAGGTTGCCCATGTAAGTCGAACAGCAGCCTGATCGCCTCTGCTGACAACTCCAGAGTGAATTTCGGCAAAACAAAGACCCCGCTTGCTTGCTTGCTGTTCTGCATCAATAATCGTGTCGAATTGCCGCTTGTCGAACGATTGCCTTATTTTACCCGTGACTCAATCGATGTGGTCAAGTTCAGGCGCAGGGCGCTGAACACAACAGACGTTGGCAAGCAGGCTAAGTTATATTTTATCGTCATTTTTTGGAAATAGCATGGTATTCATAGCGAAGAAGTAAGGCGTATTTCGTCATCCACCGGGAAAGCTTTGCGTGTAACAGGTAACAGGACGGTGTAGCCGCGCCTTTCTGTGATCAAAAAGGATACAGAGACATGAGCGACACAGCAAAGCGCGTCAGAAAAGTCATTGCCGCAAAGTTTAACATGGATGAAGCAGACCTTGTGTCTGAGGCATCTTTCGTCGCCGACCTCGGCGCTGACAGTCTGGATATCGTCGAAATCTCCATGGCCATCGAAAAAGAGTGGCTATTTCGCGGTTTGTGTGGGTGGTTTGGTTTCCGGTCATTTGCTTGAGGCACAAGATGTTGTGCGGTAGGGTGATGCC